>JASKZT010000232.1 GCA_030145965.1 Ornithinimicrobium sp. | reverse complement strand
AGGCCCGAGCGGTAGGCGAGCGCCACGAGCTGGGCCCGGTCGTGCGAGCCGGTCTTCATGAGGAGGCGGGAGATGTGGGTCTTGACCGTCGACTCCGTGACGAAGAGCATCGCCGCGAGGTCGGTGTTCGTGGGGGCCTCGCCCATGAGCCGCAGGACCTCGATCTCGCGGCGGGAGAGGTTCTCCAGGGTGGGGCGGCCGGCGGCGTCCACGGGGGTCGAGTCGCGCAGGCGGTGGATGACCTTGGGGGCCACCGACGGGTCGATCCAGGCACCTCCGTCGGCGACCGCCCGGACGGCCTCCGCCAGGCCCGAGGGCGCCGCGTGCTTGAGCATGAAGCCTGAGGCGCCCGCCCGGAGGGCGCCGTACAGCGCCTCGTCCTGGTCGAACGTCGTGATGATGAGCACGGCCGTGACCGAGTCGGGGTCGTCGGGGGCCTCCTCGGTGATGAGCCGGGTCGCCTCGATGCCGTCCATCCCCGGCATCCGGACGTCCATGACCATGACGTGCGGTCGGTGGGAGCGGGCCAGCCGGACGGCCTCGGTGCCGTCGGCGGCCAGGCCGACGAGGAGCATGTCGCGCTCGGCGGAGACCATCATCGCCAGCCCGTCACGCACCTCCTGCTGGTCGTCGGCCACCGCCACCCGGATCATGGGCTGAGCCCGAGGTCGCTGCCGAGGCGGTCACGCTGGAGGCGGGCCCGGGCGAGGAAGCCGGTCGACGCCGGGTCCTCGGTGCGCGCCTCGAGGCCGGTGCCCCTGCCGGTGGACCGCGCCTCCGGCAGGGCCACCCTGCCCTCGGGGGCGGGGCGCTGGGTGGGCGTGAGCGGCAGCAGGGCCGTGGCGACGAACTCGTCGCCGACGCGGCCCGCGTCGAAGGTCCCGCCGATGAGCTCCACCCGCTCGTGCAGGCCGGCGAGGCCGTTGCCGCCGCTCGGGACGGCTTCGTGGTCGGCCTCGTGGCCGCTGCGGCAGCGCACCTGCAGCTGGAGGCCGTCGGGCAGCCAGTTGAGGAAGACGTCGACGATGGCGCCCCGTCCGGCGTGCTTCATCGCGTTGGTGAGAGCCTCCTGCACGACGCGGTAGGCCGCGAGGCCGACCGAGGGGTCGAGCCGGACCGCCGGTCCGGCCGCGTGGACCTCCACGACGAGCCCGCTCCGGCGGGTGACCTCGACGAGCCGGGCGATGTCGGCGACGCCGGGCTGGGAGCTCGACTCGGTCTCGCAGGCCCGGGGCTTCTCGCCGTCCTCCCGGAGGACGCTGAGCAGGCGGTGCAGCTCACGCATGCTCTGCGAGCCGGTGCCCTCGATCGAGGCGAGCGCCCGCTCCACCTGGTCGAGCCGCTCGTTCGCGGCGACGTCGTGCCGGAGCGCCGCCGTGACCGCGCGGGCCCCCGCCGCCTGCATCATCATCGCGCTGACCGAGTGGGCCACGATGTCGTGCAGCTCGTGGGCGATGCGGCGCCGCTCCTGCTCGGCCGCCCTGGCCTCGTGCTCGGCCAGCCGGTCGGGCAGCCCCGCCGCGGTGGCCGACGTGAGCTGGTCCCGGCGCCCGAACACCCACAGCGAGAAGGCCAGGCCGTTGAGCACGAGCATCGCTCCCCAGACGTCGGGGTCGCGCAGGCCGAAGAACAGCAGCAGGCCGACCACGAGGGTGAGGAGCACCAGGGCGAGGGCCAGGTAGGAGCGCCAGCGGCGCTCGATGCGGGCACCGGCGCAGTAGAGCGTCACGAGCACCGCGGCGGTGGGCAGGCTGGGTGTGTGCGTCTGGGTGAAGGCCAGCGTCAGCCCGCAGAGGACCGTCAGGACGAGCAGAGGCGCCCTGCGCCGCGCCAGCAGCACCGCATACACGAGGGCCAGGAGGGAGACGAGCTCCACCACGGTCGTGTCCCACGAGCCCCAGACCGTGAAGCGCGTCCCGTCGCGGTGCTCCGGACCCGGGATGATCGTCAGGACGTCGAGCGCGAAGGCCGCGAGGGTGACGGCGACGAAACCGAGCGTCCGGGCAAGCCGGCGCGGTGCCGGGTCAAGGGTGCCGATCGAGGCCATAGGGCGTCTCCTTCCCAGGAGGTCGCCGGTGACGCTCCTCGAGCCTGGGCGGTGCGGCTGCCGCAGCCCGAGGCTATCCCAGTTGACCTTAGAGCGGTGGGCCCGTCCCTGTCGCCCCCTGCTGCGACAGGGACGGGGCCCACCGTGCGGTCCCCTGTCACGTGCGGTGACCCGTCACACCGCACGTGCCTCAGCCGTGGCCCGGGCCGGTCGGGGTGACCGGGGCGCCCTGTTCGCCTCGTGGTCACCGCTTGCGACGGCCTCCAGGTCGGCTGTGACCTGCACAGGTGCCAGTCTGCGCGACCGTTGAGGGGTCCGCGTCATCCTCCAGGTTGATTTCGAGGGGTACTCAGGACGGATGTGGCAGGCTGACCTCCACGGTCACGCCGTCCGGCTGGCGTGGTCCAGGCGCGAGGAGGATGCCATGGAGCGGGTGCAGGTCGAGCTCGACACCGAGGGCACGGGTCGCGGGTCGGTCATCCGCTACGGGCACTGGGGCCGCCCGGTCCTCGTCTTCCCCTCCGAGGCGGGCCGGGCCTGGGACTTCGAGAACAACGGCATGGTCGAGGCGATCGCCGACCTCGTCGAGGGCGGGCGGGTCAAGGTCTACGCCGTCGACTCGGTCGACCACCTCACGTGGTCCGACAACAGCCTGCCGACCGAGGAGAGGGCGCGGCGCCACGCGGCCTACGAGCGCTGGGTCACCGAGACGGTCGTCCCGCGCATCGCCGAGGACTCCCCGGGCCACCGCGGCATCGTCGCGACGGGCTGCAGCATGGGCGCCTACCACGCGGTCAACCTCGGGCTCAAGCGGCCGGACCTCTTCCCCGTCGCCGTCGGGCTGTCCGGCAACTACGACCCGACGTCCTGGCACGGGTGGGGCGAGACCGGCGAGGCGACGTACCACGCCAACCCCTGCGCCTACGTGCAGGGGATGGAGGGGGACCACCTGCGATGGGTGCGGGCGCACGCCAACGTCCTGCTGGTCGTCGGCCAGGGGCCCTTCGAGGTGCACCCGACGAGGTCGCTGCCCGGTGCCCACCAGCTCGCCGACCTCCTCGCCCAGAAGGACGTGCCGCACGAGCTCGACGTGTGGGGCCACGACAGCGCCCACGACTGGCCGTGGTGGCGCAAGCAGCTGGCGCACCACCTGCCGCGCTTCTGCTGACCGGACACGTGGGGTGGTGGTGCTCAGGCGTCCGCGGGCACGTAGAACCCCGTCGTCGCGCCGACGTTCGCGTCCACGGTCTCCGGGTCGGCGCCCGCCGCCTGGTGGGCCAGCCCCCACTCCCGGGCGGCCGCGGTGTTGAACTCGCGCACGGCCG
>JASKZT010000229.1 GCA_030145965.1 Ornithinimicrobium sp. | reverse complement strand
AAGGGCGACAAGCCGCTGGAGATCGTCACCAGCCGGCAGTGGTTCATCCGCAACGGCGGCAAGGACGGCGACCTGCGCGCCGAGATGCTGCGGCGCGGCGACGAGCTGGAGTTCCACCCCGGTTTCATGCGCGCCCGCTACCGCAACTGGGTCGAGGGCCTCAACGGCGACTGGCTCGTGAGCCGCCAGCGCTTCTTCGGGGTCCAGATCCCGGTCTGGTACGCCGTGGACGCCGACGGGGAGGTCGACCACGACACCGTCCTCGTCCCCGACGAGTCCCGCCTGCCGGTGGACCCGATGTCGCAGGTGCCCGAGGGCTACACCGAGGACCAGCGCGACCAGCCCGGCGGCTTCACCGGCGACCCCGACATCATGGACACCTGGGCCACCTCCTCGCTCAGCCCGCAGATCGCCGCGGGCTGGCCGGTCGCCGGGGCCCCGGACGGCGAGCGCGGCAACGACTCCGAGCTGTTCGCCAAGATCTTCCCCTTCGACATGCGGCCGCAGGGGCACGACATCATCCGCACCTGGCTCTTCGCGACCGTCGTGCGCGCGCACCTGGAGCACGGCTCGCTGCCCTGGAGCGACGCCTACGTCAACGGCTGGATCCTCGACCCGGACCGCAAGAAGATGTCCAAGTCCAAGGGCAACGCCACGACCCCGCTGGCGATGCTGGAGCAGCACGGCACCGACGCGGTCCGCTACTGGGCCGCCGCCGCGCGCCCCGGCGTGGACACGATCGACGACCCCAACCAGGTCAAGGTCGGCCGGCGCCTGGCGATCAAGCTGCTCAACGCGAGCAGGTTCGCCCTCGGCTTCGGGCAGCTGCCCGAGGGGGCCGACCCGGCAGCCCTGGTGACGGAGCCGGTCGACCGGTCGATGCTCGCCGGCCTGGCGGCGGTCGTGGAGCGGGCGACCACCTCCTACGAGGCGTACGACTACTCGACCGCGCTCGACGCGACCGAGTCCTTCTTCTGGACCTTCTGCGACGACTACCTCGAGCTGGTCAAGGAGCGCGCCTACGGCTCGGCGTCCGGCGACGGCGCGACGGAGGTCTCGGCGGCCACGCTGTCGGCCCGGGCGGCCCTGCAGCTGGCGCTGTCGGTGCAGCTGAGGCTGCTCGCGCCCGTCCTGACCTTCGCGACCGAGGAGGTGTGGTCGTGGTGGCACGAGGAGGGCTCCTCGGTGCACACCCAGCCGTGGCCGACGACGGCCGAGCTGTCGGCGGCGGTCGCGGGCGCCGACACGGGTCTCCTCGGCACCGTCGGGCAGGCCCTGGCCGGGCTGCGCCGCGCGAAGTCCGAGGCCAAGGTCAAGATGCGCACCGAGATCTCGGCCGCGACGGTCGCCGGCCCGCAGACCGACACCGGTCGGGTCCGTGCCGCGCTCGGCGACCTCCGCGCCGCCGGCAAGGTCACCGGCGAGGTGTCCTTCGCCGAGGCCCAGGAGCTGCTCGTCCGCGACGTCGCCCTCGTCCTGGAGGACACCCCTACCGCCTGACCTCCCACCGGACACGTGGAGTGGTGGCCCTCCACCCCACCGGACACGTCGGGTGGGTGAGGGGTGTGGTCAGGTCGGCGGCATAGGGTGAGGCCCATGCGCAGGGGCACCTCGTCGACGGTCGTCGTGGCCGTGCTGACCACGGCGGTCCTCCTGCTGCTCCTGCTCTGGAGCGCCGGCAACGGCACGCCGCTGGTCAGCTCTCCGCAGGGCACCTTCGGCGAGCCGCGCGGCGAGGGCTCCCCCGACCTGACCGTCCAGACCCAGCCTCCCGCGGAGCAGGGGGTGGACCGCGGCGGCCGGGAGGTCGCCGAGCTGACCTTCAACCTGGCCCTCGTGCTGTGGCTGGCGGCGGTGGTCGCCCTCGCGGTGCTCCTCGCCAGGTGGCTCGGCCGGCAGCGCCTGGAGGGGCAGGAGCGGCGCGAGGAGGCCGAGGAGGAGCAGCTGGTCGCCCTGCTCGAGGCGACCAGCGACGAGGTCCGCTACCTGGCCCTGTCCGAGGGCGACCCGCGCAACGCCGTCGTGGCCTGCTGGGTCGCGCTCGAGGACGCGGTCCACCGCTCCGGGCTGCGCGAGAACCGGGCGCAGACCGCGGCAGAGCTCGCCCGCAGCGTGCTGGGCCGCTGGGACGTCGACCCGGGTGCCGTCACCAGCCTGTCCGAGGCCTACCGCGAGGCCCGCTTCTCCCGGCACCCCGTGTCGGAGGAGCAGCGCACGGTCGCGGTCGACGCGCTCGAGCGGATCCACGTCGACCTGCGCCGCCGGGCCGCCGAGCAGGAGCTCCAGCAGGAGCTCGGGCGGGAGCAGCCCGCCGAGGGCGGCGCCCGCGACCAGGGCGGGCGCCGGTGAGTCTGCGCGGCGCCCGCGGCCTGCAGGGTCGCTCCAGCCTGCTCACGCCCCGCGCCCGCCGCCCCGAGGCCCCGCGGAGCACCTCGCTCTGGCTGGGTGGCACCGTGGTCGTGCTCGGGGCCCTGCTCTTCTACGTGGGCTCCCTGCGCTACTCCCCGACCGAGGCGGTGGTCGCCGTCCTGCTCGGCGCGCTCGTCGCGGCCCTCGTCCCGTGGGCGGTCTCCGCGACCGGCCGAGGGGCCGAGCGCGCGTTCTGGGCCTCCACGCCGCGGCAGGAGGCGGTGCCCCCGGCGCCGCTGGACTACCGTCTCGTGCGGCTGCGGCGCGACCTGCGCGACGCGGTCGAGCGCGACGACCGGCACGACGAGGTCTACCCGGTGCTGCGCGCGCTGGCCGCCGAGCGGCTGCGGGCCCACCACGACGTCGACCTCGACGCCGAGCCGGAGCGGGCCCGGGCCGTCCTCGACCCCGCCCTCTGGCGCTACCTCGCCAACCCGCCCACGGACACCCGCAAGCGCAGCCGCACCGCGCTGCTGACCGCCATCGAAGGAATCGAGAAGCTGTGACGACCGAGCCGACACCCGCCCCCGTGCTCGACGCCGCCGAGGTCGCCCGCCGAGCGGGCCAGGTCCTCGACCGGGTCGGGCAGGCCGTCGTCGGCAAGCGCGACGCCCTGACCCTCGTGCTCAGCGCCGTGCTCTCCCGCGGCCACGTGCTCCTGGAGGACTTCCCCGGCCTGGGCAAGACCCTGGCGGCGCGCTCCTTCGCCCAGACCCTCGGGCTGGACTTCACCCGGGCCCAGTTCACGCCCGACCTGCTGCCCTCCGACCTCACCGGCTCCTTCGTCTTCGACCAGCGCCGCGGGGAGTTCGTCTTCCGCCACGGGCCGCTCTTCACCGGCCTCCTGCTGGCCGACGAGATCAACCGCACGCCGCCCAAGACCCAGTCGGCGCTGCTCGAGTCCATGCAGGAGCACCAGGTCACGGTCGAGGGCCAGACCTTCGCGCTGCCGCAGCCCTTCCACGTCCTGGCCACCGCCAACCCGGTCGAGTACGAGGGCACCTACCCCCTGCCCGAGGCCCAGCTCGACCGCTTCCTCGTCCGGGTCTCCTTCGGCTACCCCACCGCCGAGGAGGAGTGGGACGTGCTGCGGCGCCGCGTCGTGCGGCAGCGCGAGGACCAGCACCTCGAGGCGGTGACCGACGCCACCGGGCTCGCCGCCATGCAGGACGCGGTCGAGCGGGTGCCGGTCGAGGACGACATCTCCCGCTACTGCGTCGAGCTGGCCGCGGCCACGCGCCGGCACCGGGCCGTCCTCGTCGGTGCCTCGCCGCGCGGCTCGCTCGCGCTCATGCTCGTCTCCCGGGCGTATGCCGTCGTCTCCGGCCGCGACTACGTCACGCCCGAGGACGTCAAGGCCGTCGCCCACGCGGTGCTGGACCACCGCATCTCGATCAAGCCCGAGCTGTGGATGTCCGACACCGGCGGGGCCGCGGTCGTCGACGCCGCCCTGGGCCAGGTGCCCGTCCCCGGGGCCCGCACCGGCGCCTCGACCGTGGCCGCCGACTGACGACGGGCCGAGCGACCCGATGAGCACCCACCGCAGCGACCGCTGGCAGCCGACACCGGCGCTGGTGCGCTGCGCCGTCCTCGTGCTGCTCACGGTCCCGGTGGCGCTGCTGTGGCGCCGCCCCGACCTGCTGGTGCTCGTCACCCCGCTGGCGGTCGTGCTCGTCTGGGGCCTCGTCGCCCGGCCGCAGTCGCTGCCGGCCCGGCGTCTGGGCCTGTCGCACACGCAGGTGCGCGAGGGCGAGCAGGTGCTGGCGGTCGCCGACGTCGAGCCGGTCCCGGGTGCCGACGTCCTCGCCGCCGCGGTCGCCCCCACGCCCTGGGTCGAGGGGGTGCCCACCGCCCGCACCCCGGTGGTCGAGGACGCCGACGGCCTGCCCCTCTCGCACACCAGCACCGTCGTCGACGCCCACGGGCCGCTCGTCGCCGGCACCCGGCGCCTCGTCGTCGGCCTGCGGGCCACGCGGTGGGGCCAGCGCCGCGTCGGGCCGGTGCAGCTGGCCGCGGTGAGCCCGTGGGGCGCCTTCCGCTGGGGCCCGGTCGCGGAAGGACCGCTCGGCCTGCGCGCGCTCCCCCAGCCGGCCGGCTTCGACTCCCGGGCCCCCGCACCCCGGCCCCGCGGCCTCGTCGGCGCCCACCGCTCGGCCCGCCCCGGCGAGGGCACCGAGTTCGCGACCCTGCGCCCCTTCCAGGTGGGTGACCGGCTGCGACGCATCCACTGGCCGCGCTCCACCCGCGGCGACGGCGAGCTCTACGTCACCTCCAGCTTCGCCGACCAGGACACCCACGTCGCGGTGCTGCTCGACGCCCACCACGACCTCGGCCACTCCGAGGGCGTCCGGGGACGGCCGAGCTCGCTGGACCGCTCGGTCCGGGCCGCGGCGGCCGTCGCCGAGCACTTCCTGCACCAGGGCGACCGCGTGAGCCTGCGCGTGCTCTCGGCCCGCACGCCCCTCACGGTCCCCGTCGGCACGGGGCGGCGCCACGGCGTCCGCATCCTCGACACGCTCTGCCGGGTCGTGCCGGCGGTGGACGAGGAGACCGACCCCCGCCGGGTCCACCTCGGCGTCGGCGGCGGCACCCTCGTCGTCATGATCTCCGCCCTCGTCTCCCCCGACGCCCTGACGCAGGCGGCCACGCTCGCCCGGCGCGGCCTGTCGGTCGTCGTCGTCGACGCGCTCGTCGACCCTCACCACGGCTCGGACGCCCCGAGCTCGGAGCGCGACCCCCTCGCGCGGGCGGCGTGGCGGATCAGGATGCTGGAGCGCGACCGGGAGATCCGGGCCGTCCAGGCCCACGGGGTGCCCGTCGTGCCGTGGCTGGGCGCGGGCACCCTCGACGTCGTGCTGCGCCAGCTGGGCCGCCGGGGCCCCACGGTGGGGAGGCTGTCGTGAGGGAGCTGCTCGACCTGTGGGTGGACCTGCGCTCCGCGAGCCGCGAGCACCTGCTCGTGCGGCTGGTCGGCCTGGCCGGCGCGCTCCTCTTCACCCTCTCCTTCGCCCTCGCCGGCGGGGGCACCCTGCCGGCGTGGGCCGCGCTCACCCTCTTCGGCCTGCTCGTCGTGCTGCAGCCGCACACGCTCATGCCCGGGGTCTTCCTCGGCTTCGCCGTCGCCTCGTGGTGGGCCGGGGTCGGCACGACCTGGCAGTGGCCGCTCCTGCCGGCGGCGCTCGGCCTGCTCCTCGTCCACACCGGCGCGGCGCTCGCCGCCTCCGTGCCGGCCCAGGCGCCGCTGCCGACCTCGGTCCTGCGCCGGTGGTCGCGGCGCACGGGCGCCGTCGCCGCGGTCACCGCAGGGGTATGGTGCGCCGCCGGCGTGCTCGGGATGCTCGCCTCGGGAGAGGGCGGGGCGGTGCCGGGGATCGTCGGCCTGGCTCTCGTCGCGGCCTGCCTGGCGATCTACGTCCGACGTCCGCGGCAGGACGGGGCCTGACGGCCTCGCTCAGGCGCTCTCCTTGCGCTGCTGACGCTTGCGGGGCGGCACGTCGCGGCGCACGATCGTGGGGTTGACGTTGGAGAGCACGACCTCGCTGGTGATGACCACCTTGGCGATCTCGTCGTCGGAGGGGACGTCGAACATCACCGGCAGCAGCACCTCCTCGAGGATCGCGCGCAGACCCCGGGCGCCGGTGCCGCGCAGCAGCGCCTGGTCGGCGATCGCCCCCAGCGCGTCCTCCTCGAAGGCCAGCTCGACGCCGTCGATCTCGAACATCCGCTGGTACTGCCTGATGAGCGCGTTGCGCGGCTCGGTGAGGATGTTGACGAGGGCGTCCCGGTCGAGAGGGGCGACGGTGGTGATGACGTGCAGGCGGCCGATGAACTCCGGGATGAGGCCGAACTTCATGAGGTCCTCGGGCAGCACGTCGCCGAAGTGCTGGCCCGCGTCCTTGGCGGTCTTGAGCTCCGCGCCGAAGCCCAGGCCCTGCTTGCCGGTGCGGGCCTCGATGAGCTTCTCCATCCCGGCGAACGCCCCGCCGACGATGAAGAGGACGTTGGCGGTGTCGATCTGGATGAACTCCTGGTGCGGGTGCTTGCGGCCGCCCTGCGGCGGGACGCTGGCGACCGTGCCCTCGAGGATCTTCAGCAG
>JASKZT010000116.1 GCA_030145965.1 Ornithinimicrobium sp. | reverse complement strand
GGGCGGCCAGGCGCGCGAGCCGGTGCATCGCCTCGTCGCCGCGAGGGCGGTCCAGGGCCGCGGGAAGAACGAGCACGAGCCGCTCGAAGCGGTCGGGCTCCTCCGCCAGCAGGGCCAGGAGGGCGCCGGCGCCCATGCTCACGCCCAGGGCGCGGTCTGCGCCGAGCCGGTCGGCGACGGCCCTGACCTCGGCGGCGAGCTCGGCATACCCCCAGTCCTCGGAGGGCGGGGCGGGCGAGCGGCCGTGGCCGCGGAGGTGGACGAAGCTGCACCTCCCGCTCACCCCGGAGGCGTAGGGGCGGGTCGTGCCGATCGAGCCGGCCAGGCCGTGGACGAAGAGCGTGTGCGGCTCACCGCGGCCGGTCGTGAGGACCTCGAGGTCGCCGGCCGGGCCGGGGAGCAGGGTGGTGCGGGGCGCGAGGGCCGGGGTCACCACGGGCCGTAGGGACCCATGTGGGTGCCCTGGCCGCCGCCGGAGCCCCGCAGGGAGGCCACGGCCGGCCGCACGTCGGCGTGGTAGACGCCGGCCGCGACGATCGCCACGAGGTTGAAGAGGTTGAACGGGGAGAAGACGAAGATGAAGCCGACGAGGCTCGCGACCCCGGTGAGGATGAGCCAGAAGGTCTTGGTCCGCTTGCCGGCCGCGACGAAGGCGTCGGGGCGGGTGCGGGCGCAGTCGACGAGCGCCCACAGCATCATCGCCAGGACGCCGACGCCGATGACCACCTGGAGCAGGCTCTGGACCTCGAAGATCGCGGACATGAGGCCAGGGTAGGCGCTGCCCCTGGGTGCCGCGCCCAGGCCGGCGGGTCCAGGACGAGGCGACCGGTGCCCAGCCAGCGACCCAGCCGGTCGACCGCCACGCCGCCGCGGAGGCGAACGCCGAGGCGAAGGCGTCGCCGAACAGCGGGTGTCGAGCCGGCGCAGGGCCTCGGCCTGCTCCTCGTCGGGGAGGTCGGCGTCAGTCGGTCGTCACGTGTCGACGACCACCGTGAACGGCCCGTCGTTGACCAGCTCGACCTGCATGGCGGCGCCGAAGCGGCCGGTGGCGACCTCCAGGCCGCGGTCGCGCAGCGCCTGGCAGACCGCCTCGACGAGCGGCTCGGCGACGTCGCCCCGCGCGGCCCGCACCCACGACGGCCGACGACCCTTGCGGGTGTCGCCGTAGAGCGTGAACTGGCTCACGACGAGCACCGCCGCGCCGCTGTCGGCGACCGAGGTCTCCCCCGGCAGGATCCGCAGCTCGGCGATCTTGCGGGCGAGCGTCTCGACGTCCCTGGGGCCGTCGTCGTGCGTCGCCGCGACGAGCGCGACCAGCCCGGGGCCGATCGCCCCGACCACCTCGCCCTCCACGGTCACCCGGGCGCGGGTGACCCGCTGCAGGACGGCCCTCACGAGGGGGCGTCGGGCAGCGGCAGGGCCTCGACCGCGCCGACCGGCTCCCCGTGGCCGCGGACGACCGCCCGGGCGTCGAGGCCGTCGAGGACCTCCGCGACGCCGGGGCCGAGGTCGTCGGCGCCCAGGCGGCGCAGCACCGCGGTCGTCACGCCGACGCGGGCCCGGTCGTGCCCGTCGGCGATCTTGACGGCCACGCCGTGGCCGTCGGCGAGGCCGACCGCGTAGACCGACTCCGCCCCGTCCTTGGCGAGGAGCCCGGGGACGCCGCGCATGAGGTCGGTCACGTCGCGGCCCGTGCCGCCGACCCACTCCGGGTGGGCGCGCATGGCGTCGGCCACCCGGCCCTCGGGGGTGTCCCGCTCCGCGGCGGCGAGGCGGCCGAAGGCGCGGGCCAGCCCGACGAGGGAGACGCCGAGCGCCGGGGCGCCGCAGCCGTCCACGGTCACGACGGTCACCGGCTCGCCGGTCAGCTCCTCGACGACCTCGACGGTCAGCCGCTGCAGCGGGTGCGCGGGGTCGCGGTAGGTGACGGTGTCCCAGCCGGCGGCGACGGACGCCGCGAGCATGCCGGCGTGCTTGCCCGAGCAGTTCTGCGCCAGCGAGGTGGGTGCCCGCCCCTCGGCGAGCCAGCGGTTGCGCTGGGCCTCGTCCGAGGGCCGGTCGGGGGTGTTCTGCAGCGCCGGCTCCTCCAGCCCGACGGAGGCCAGGATGCGGCGGGTGCCCTCGAGGTGGAAGCTCTCGCCGGAGTGGCTGGCGCAGGCGAGCGCGAGCAGCTCGCCGGACAGGTCGGCGCCGGCGCGCAGCATGGCCACGGCCTGCAGGGGCTTGAGCGAGGACCGGGGCAGGACCGGGGCGTCGACCGGGCCGACGCTGACCGGCCGCCGGCCGTCCGGGGTGACGGCCACGGCCACGCCGTGGTGGACGGACTCCACGAAGCCGCTGCGGACGACCCGCGCCACGACCGGGGCCTGCTCCAGGGGGCTGTGCTGCCTACCCGGGCCGCCGCTCATCGGACCCGGCGGTCCTTGACCGCCAGCAGCTCGCGCGCCTCCGCCGTGGTCATCGGCGGGCGCTGCATCGTGGTGGCGAGCCCGGCCGCGCGCTCGACGAGCTCGGCGTTGTGCTGGACCTGCTGCCCGCGGGCCATCATGAGGTTGTCCTCCATGCCGACGCGCAGGTGGCCGCCCATGGCCAGCGCCGCGGCGGCGATCGGCAGGTGGGCCCGCCCGATGCCGGTGGCCGACCAGCTGGTCACCTCCGCCGGGAGCATCTGCACGGCGGCGACGAGCGCCTCGACGGTGCCGGGCATCGCGCCCGGCACGTTGGTGACGAGGTCGACGTGCACCCGGCCGCCGAAGGGCAGGCCGTGGGCGTCGACGAGCCGGGAGAGCGCGGCGAGGTGGCCCAGCTCGAAGATCTCGAACTCCGGCACGACCTCCTTCTCCTGGGCCTGGACGTAGAGGTCGCTCATGAAGCCGTGGGGGTTGAGGAAGACGTCGTCGCCGAAGTTGACCGTGCCGCAGGTGAGCGAGCAGGAGTCGGGCTCGGCGTCGAGCACGGTCAGCCGCGCCTCGAGCGGGTCCTTGACCGAGCCGCCGGTCGAGAGCTGGACGACGAGGTCGGTGGCCTCGCGCAGGGCCTGGACGGTGTCGCGCAGCCGCACCGGGTCCAGGGTCGGCGCGTGCTCGTCGTCGCGCACGTGCACGTGGACGAGCGCGGCGCCGGCCTGCTCGCAGCGCACGGCGGTCTCGACGAGCTCCTCGAGGGTGGTCGGCAGCTGGGGGACGTCCGCCTTCGCGGTCTCCGCGCCGGTGGGCGCGACGGTGATGAGGGTCGAAGCCATGCGCCGATCCTGCCAGCCCTCCGGTCCGGTGGCCGCAGAACCCCTTGCGCAGCTATTCGCGGCGGTTCTAGCGTGACCCGTGGACCTGGGGGCCGGTCCGTCTGCTGTACCCACCCGTGGGCCGCAGGGGCCCACGGACCGTGCGAACGAAGGAGTCATCCATGTCTCTCAAGCGTGTCCTCGCCACCTCCGCCACCACCGCCCTCCTCGTGGGCGCCCTCGGCAGCCCGGCCCTGGCCGGCGAGGTGACCGGCAACGGCAAGCCCACCCAGGGCCCCGCCCACGCCCGCTCCGTGTGCGCCTACTCGGGCCTGAACGACGAGATCACCGACTTCGAGCCCACCCGGGTGCAGAACTACGGGATGTTCGCCAAGGTCCTCGGCTACGACTTCCTGCCCAAGCCCGGAGACGCCTGCAACCCGACCAAGGGCTTCGAGGAGTAGGACCCAGGGTCCGGCGCGGCGTCGTCAGGGGCGGCGTCGCGCCGGACGCTCCGTGCTTCCCGGCACGATCGGCGTCTGCGCGGCCGAGACGTCCCCGGCCAGCAGGACCGCGGCGGGGTCGGTCGTGTACTTGACCAGGGCGAGGGCGACGGGGCCGTCCTCGTGGTGGCGCGCCACGCTCATGAGGTGGCCGACGGCGCGGCCACCCTCGGCGGGCACGAGCTCGGAGCCGGGGTCGGGCGAGACGTGGCCGGAGCCGTCGAGGTGCAGGAACGCGACGCGCCGGGGCGGGCGGCCGAGGTTCTTGACCCGGGCGACCGTCTCCTGGCCGCGGTAGCAGCCCTTGTGCAGGTGCACCGCCGTGCGCAGCCAGTCCAGCTCGTGGGGGATCGAGCGGTGGTCGGTGTCCACGCCCGCCCGTGGGCGCCAGGCCGCCACGCGCAGCGCCTCCGCGGCCCACGTGCCGGCCAGGGGGCGGTCGCCGACCGCGGCAGCGAGCTCCTCCCGCGGGACGACCAGCTCGCGCCAGGCGCGCCCGTGCGCGGGGTGCTCCTCCCCCACCGGTCCGTAGGCGTGGGTGTCGCCGACGACACGCGGCCAGGGGTCGACCCAGGCCAGGTGCTCGCCCTCGACGGACTCGGTCCCGACCGGCTCGCCGAGCACGGCGTACCGGTCGGTGACGTCGGCGACCTCGACCCGCAGCATGAAGCGCATGGAGTCCAGCCACCCCGCGACCGCGGGGGCGGCGCCGGGCTCGGTCGTGAGCCAGGTGGTCGCGCCGTCGTCGACGACGTGCAGCGCGTGCTCGACGTGGCCCTTGGGCGAGAGGACGAGCGTCTCGACCGACGTGCGGGGCGCGAGGTCGCTCAGGTGCTGGGTGGTCAGCGAGTGCAGCCAGGTCAGCCGGTCGGGCCCGGTGACGGTCACGACGCCGCGGTGCGACAGGTCGACGACCGCCAGGCCCTCGGCGAGGAGCACCTGCTCCTTGTGCGGGGCGCCGTAGTGGGCGGCCACCCCGGCGTCGACCCCCGTGCCGGCCACGGCTCCGGGGCGTTCCAGCAGGACACTCATGGCGACAGGCTCCTCGATGACGACTCCTCCTCACGGTACGGCACCCGGCGCCCCGCGCCGGTGCCCGCCCTGACGGGCGGCCCGACTACACTCCCCCGCCATGGGGTATGAGGACGAGCGGCAGGTCGGTCGCGCCCAGGGTGGACGACGCCGCCGCTCACGGCGCCGCGGGGGGCCGGTGCGGTTCGTCGCCTGGACGGTGGGGGCGCTCGCGCTCCTGGCCGTCCTCGTCGTCGGCGGCTACGCGCTCTTCCTGCAGCAGACCGTCTCGGACAACGTCGTGCACGAGGACCTCAAGGCCGAGCGCGACAGCATCATCACGATCTCCCCCGACGGTGCGCAGCAGCCGGGCGACGACGACGCCGACGCCCTCCAGACCCTCGACGGCGCGGAGCCGGTGGAGGGCGGCTCCGAGGAGGAGCCGGCCGCGCCGATCGTCGGCGAGGACGGTCGGCCCATCGACGTCTCCGGCGTGGAGGTGCCGGTCACGACCCCGGAGCGCGACGCCGCGGCCGGCGAGTCCCTCAACTTCCTCGTCCTCGGCAGCGACAGCCGCGACCTGTCGGTCGAGCGCGGCCGCTCCGACGTCATCGTGCTCCTGCACGTCAACGACGCCCGGGACCGGGTCGACCTCGTGCACTTCCCGCGCGACCTCTTCGTGCCGATCGCCGGGACGGGCGGCAGCTCGAAGATCAACGCCGCCTACTCCTACGGCGGGGCGCCGCTGCTCATCCAGACGCTGCAGCCGCTCATCGGCGTGCCGATCGACCACGTCGCGATCGTCGACTTCGACAGCTTCCGCGCGATGACCGACGCCATCGGCGGGGTGACCGTCCAGGTCACCGAGGCCGGGGGCGGCTTCGACGTCGGCGCCCAGCACATGGACGGCGACGACGGCCTCCGCTTCGTCCGGGAGCGCTACTCCCTGTCCCAGGGCGACATCTCCCGCGGCGAGCGGCAGATGCAGTTCGTCAAGGCGGTCATGCTCAAGGCGCTATCGCGCGAGACGATGACCAACCCGGCACGGCTGGCCTCGTTCGTGGACGCCGCGACCACCAACCTCGTCGTGGACGCCGACCTGCGCGTCGCGGACATGCGCAACCTCGCCGTCTCCATGCGGGACGTGCGCGGCGGTGACATCCACTTCTGGCAGGGGCCCTGGTGCGGCATCGAGGACCACCCGGTGGCCGGCTCCATCGTCCTCATGTCGGCGTCCCAGATGGGCACGCTCTCCCAGCACCTGGGCACGGACACCATGGAGTCCTACGTCGACGACGTCTCCCCCCGCAGCGGCTTCAGCGGCGTGTGCGGCTGACCTGCGGCGACGCCCTTCGGTGTCGTTTCAGCATGCCGGACCCCGAGCCTCTGCCTAGCGTAGGGATCGTTCGTCTCGACCCCTCAAGAAGGAGAGAGCATGCGCATCACGCAGGACCACATCGAGGAGCTGTAC
>JASKZT010000090.1 GCA_030145965.1 Ornithinimicrobium sp. | reverse complement strand
GCCCCGACCTGCACGTCGTCGTGGCGATGGGCGATGCGCGCGTCGGTGCCGCGGCCCGGGAGGCCTGGGCCACGGCCACCGACGGGGAGCACGCGCCCGAGGTCGTCGTGGTCGACCTGCCGACCTCGCCGGCGGGCCTGCCCCTGGCCGCCGCCCGCAACGCGGCGGCGGCCGCGGCCCGGGACGGTGGCGCCGACGTGCTCGTCTTCCTCGACGTCGACTGCATCCCCGGTCCGGGGACGGTCGCGACCTACGCCGACGAGCTGGCCGGGCCGGCGGCCGGAGGGGCGTCCCGTCCCGCCGTGCTGTGCGGCGACGTCGCCTACCTGCCCCCGGCGCCCGAGGGCGGGCGGGGCTGGACCGCCCGCGAGGACCTCGCGCGCCTGGCCGAGGCCGGCCGCCACCGCCCCGACCGCGTGCTCCTGCCGGCCGGGAGACGGCTGGCGGAGCCGGACCTGCGGCAGTTCTGGTCGCTGAGCTTCGCGCTCACCAGCGCCGACTTCACGGCGACCGGCGGCTTCTGCGAGGAGTACGTGGGCTACGGCGGCGAGGACACCGACTTCGCCCAGACCGTCGGGGCCCGGGGCGGGAGCCTGACCTGGGTGGGCGGGGCGACGGCCTACCACCAGCACCACGAGAGCCAGTCGCCGCCCGTCGGCCACCTCGAGGCCATCGTGCGCAACGCCGGGGTGTTCGCCGACCGCTGGGGCTGGTGGCCGATGGAGGGCTGGCTGGGCGCCTTCCGCGAGCGAGGGCTGGCGGCGCCGGACGCCGCCGGCCGCTGGCGGGTGACAGCGTGAGCGGCCCGCGGCTCGGCCAGCCGCGGCCCGAGGACCGGCTGCGGGTGCGGATGGTGCCCGCCTCCCACGCCTACGTCGCCAGCCTGCTGCCCGTCGACGGCCGGGCCAGGGTCGTGCACCTGCCCGACCCGCCCGTGCCCGGCGCCCCGGCGGGGCAGTGGTGGCCCCACCCCGCCCTGGAGCCGGCGTGGGTGCGGGCCCACGCGCCGGAGCAGGACGTCGTCCACAGCCACTTCGGGCTCGAGGGGCGGACCGTGGCCCAGCTCGAGGCGTGGCTCGACGCGCTCGCGCGGGCCCGCCTGCCGCTGGTCCACACCGTCCACGACCTGGTCAACCCCCACCTGCGCGACCAGACCCGGCACCGCCAGCACCTGGCGCTCCTGGTCGAGCGGGCCGACGCCCTGCTCACCCTGACCGAGGGGGCGGCGCGGGAGGTGAGGCGCACCTACGGGCGACAGCCCCTGGTCGTGCCCCACCCGCACGTCGTGCCGCTGGCGCGCGTCGGCGCGCGGCCCGGCCCCGTGACGCGCCAGGGTCCGCTCAGGGTCGGGCTCCACCTCAAGAGCCTGCGCGCCAACCTCGCGCCCGGGCGGGTCCTCCCGGCGCTGCTCGAGGCCGTGCGGCGCGCCGACGAGGCGCTGCCCCAAGGCGCCCGGCTCGAGGTGCGCGCCCACCCCGAGGCGGTGGAGCCGGCCGCCCTGTCGGGCGACCCCGCCCTCGGCGCCGTGCTCGCGCGGCTGCGCGACGACCCGCCCCGCGGCGTGCGGCTCGTCGTGGCACCGCGCCTGGACGACGACGCGCTCTGGACCTACCTCGAGGGCCTGGACGTCTCCGTCCTCCCCTACGCCTGGGGCACGCACTCCGGCTGGGTCGAGGCCTGCCGCGACCTCGGGACGTGGGCGCTGGCCCCCGACGTCGGGCACCTGCGCGAGCAGGGCGGGGTGCTCTCCTGGGGCCCGGCCGGGGAGCCGCCGCGGGCCGCCCGGCTCGCCGACCTGCTCCTGCGCGCCGCCCGCTCGGCGCCGCCGCGGGTCACGCGGCGCGAGCGCGAGCGGCAGCGGCAGGACGTCGCCACCACCCACGCCGAGGTGTATGCCGCCGTCGTCGCCGGCGAGCGCGTCGAGTGCGACGGGAGGGTCGCGTGAGCGAGGACGGCCGGCGCCGCCACTACGGCGCCTTCTACGGCCTGGAGGAGCTGCCCGCGGGCGACCGTCCCCGGGTGCTCGTGCACGGCAACTGCCAGGCCGAGGCCCTGCGCGTCGCGGTGTCCACCGCGGACGCCGTCGACACCGTGCGCGTGCCCCCGGTGCACGAGCTCCGGACCGACGACCTGCCGCACCTGGCACGGGTGCTGCGGTGGGCCGACGTCCTCGTCGCGCAGGCGGTGCGTGACGACTACCGCGAGCTGCCCCTCGGGACGGCCCAGGTGGCGGCGGGGATGCGCGGGCGGGCCCGTGTGGTGCGCGTGCCCAACTGCTTCTCGACCCTCCTCTACCCCGAGCAGGTCCTCGTGCGCTCCGGCCACCTGGACGTC
The DNA here is from genome assembly GCA_030145965.1 of Ornithinimicrobium sp. Classification (GTDB taxonomy): domain Bacteria; phylum Actinomycetota; class Actinomycetes; order Actinomycetales; family Dermatophilaceae; genus Ornithinicoccus. The sequence continues at coordinate 2,990 of JASKZT010000090.1, read as the reverse complement.
GTCGACCCTCCGGTCGTGCCCTACCACGACGTGCGCCGGCTGGCCGGTGCCGCGGGCTGGCACGGACCCGAGGAGGCGCCGGCCCACGCGGTGCGCGAGGGGGCGTCCCGCTCGCTGGCCGAGCTGCGCCGCCGCGAGCGGGACCAGCGCTCGCTCGTCGTCAGCGACGCCGTGCGCGAGACCGGGGCGGAGGCCGGCTGGACCGTCGACCACCCCGGCAACCCCGTCCTGCTCGTCCTGGCGCAGCGGGTCCTCGACGCGGTCGTCGGGCCCGGCACGGTAGTGCACGACCCCGGCAGGGTGCTGCTCGGCTCCGTGCGGACGCCGCTGCGCGCAGGCGTCCTGGACGCGCTCGGCCTGGACGGCGAGCCGCGGCCCGGGTGGCTGGTCGACGGGCAGGCCGTGAGCGACGAGGAGGTCGGGGAGGAGCACCGGCGCTTCTACGCGCAGCGACCGGCGGTCGTCGAGGCGGGCGTGGCCGGCAAGGCCGAGGTGCTCCGGCTCCTGGGCTGGGCCCCGTGACGCTGCTGCACGTCGTTCCCGGCCCCGAGGGCCACGGCGTCGTCCGGCACGGGCTGCTCGTGCACCCGCACCTCGGCGCCGCAGACCTGCTGCGCTGCCCGCGGCTGGACGCGCTCGGCGACGAGCTGGCCGCGCGCACGGTCGTCGTGCAGGTCACCGACCGGGTCCTCGCGGACGACCCGGAGAGCGCCGTCGAGGTGTGGCACCGGGTGACGGCGCGGGCCGCGCGGGTCACCGTCGTGCTGCACGACCTGCCCCAGGCCTCCGACGGCCGGTGGCGCGCCGCGCGCACGCGCCTCTACGCCACCCTCGCCGCCTGGTCCGACGACGTCGTGGTCGCCAGCGGGCACGAGCGGCTGCTGCTCGCCGCGGCGCTGCGCCACGAGCGGCCGGCCGCCGCCCGCGCGGTGCTCGCCCGCACCCACGTCGTGCCGCTCCCGGTGGGGAGGGCGAGCGCCCGAGCGAACCGCACCCTCGGCGACGGCGGTGCGACCGGACGACACGGAGACGTCGGAGCCGGCCGGCCCGCCACCGTCGTCACCCTCGGCTGGGTCTACCCGGGCAAGGGGCTCGAGGAGGTCGTCGACGCCACCGGCGTCGCGGCACGCGACCCGCGCCTCGCGGGCCGCCCGGTCGAGGTCGTCAACCTCGGGCGTCCGTCACCTGGCCACGAGGACCTGCCGGGCCGGCTGGCCGAGCGGGCCGCGGCGGCCGGCGTGGCGTGGTCGACGACCGGATGGGTGGAGGACGACGACCTGCCCCACGCCCTCGCGGCGGCGACCGTGCCGGTGGCCGCCCACCAGCACCTCTCCGCCTCGGGCTCCATCTCCACCTGGCTCGGTGCCGGGCGGCGCCCGATCGTCGCGCGCTCGCGCTACGTCGACGAGCTCGCCGCGCGGATGCCGGGCGCGCTGACCCCGGTGCGGGGCGAGGACCTCGCGGAGGCCCTGGTCGACGCCCTGCTCGAGCCCGGCACCACCTGGCACGCCGACGACGTGCCGCTGGGGCCCGACGCCGCCGAGGCCGGTGCGGCGCTCGCCCGGGTGGCTCGGGGGCCCGCGGTCTCCGTCGTCGTGCCCTGGTACCGCGACCAGGAGCTGCTCGACCTCCTCCTCCACCGCGTCGCCGCCCAGCAGGGGGTCGCCGGCGGGCTCGAGGTGGTCGTCGCCGACGACGGCTCGCCCCGGCCCCCGGACGTCTCCGCGGCGGGCGACCTCCCCGTCAGCGTCGTGCGGCAGGAGGACCGCGGCTTCCGCGCCGCCGCGGCGCGCAACCTCGGCGCCGCCGCGGCCCGCGGCCGGGTGCTCGTCCTCCTGGACGGCGACACGGTGCCGGAGCAGGGGTATGCCGCGGCGCTGCAGCAGGCGTGCCTGGACCGGCCGGTCCTCGCGGTGGGGCGACGCCGCCACGCCGACCTGCGGGAGCTGCTGCACGGGGCCTCCCGCGCCGCCGCTCACGACCCGGGTGCCGTGCCGTGGCCTCCCCCCGAGCCCCTCGAGGATCCCCGTTGGCTGGCCGACGGCTACGCCGCGACGAGGGACCTGGCCGAGGCCGACGACACCTCCTTCCGGCTCGTCATCTCGGCGGTCATGGCGCTGGGGCGCCCGGTGTGGGAGGCGGTCGGCGGCTTCGACGAGTCGCTCACGGGCTACGGCGGCGAGGACTGGGACCTCGCCTGGCGGGCCTGGCTGGCGGGGGCGGGGCTGCGGCACGTGCCCGGCGCGGTCGCCTGGCACGACGGCCCCGACCTCGGCGGTCGCGCGGCGGAGGACGCCGTCGAGCTGGCCGAGGTGAAGAACGCCGAGACGGCACGGCTCGCCCCGCGGCTGCCGCACCCGCTCGTGCGGGGGCGCGGCTGGGTCCACGACCGGCCCGACGTCGTCGTCGTGATCCCGGCGGAGGGATGGACGCAGGGGCAGCTCGTCGTCGTCACCGAGTCCATCCTGCGCCAGGGCGACGTCGGGGTATGGGTCCCGCGGAACCGGGCGGACGGCCTCCCCGGTGTCGGGCAGGACCCGCGCCTGCACGCCGGCCGGCCGCGCCTGGACGTGCTCTCCCGGGCGCGGGCGCTCCTCGAGGTGGACGACCCGGTCGCCGTCGTGCGCCTGCCGTGGGACCCCTATCCCGCCGACCTGTCGGCGGCGGGCAGGGCGCTCGTCGACGACGCAGCGAGCGGGGTGAGGGTGACCCTGACCCGCCCGGCGGGCGAGGCCCGCCTCCTGGGGCGCGCGCCCGCGCGCACCTGGCTGCCGGCGGCCCTGGTGGAGCCGGTGCCCGCAGACGTGGTCGTGGAGAGGTGGCGGCAGGGGCGGCCGTGAGCCGCCCCCGCCGCAGGTCGTCCGGCGCGGTGCCGGAACGGGGTCAGCGCGTCGTGGTGCGGACGTCCGCGTCGTCGTGACGGCGGCCCAGCAGCAGGCCGAGGGCCAGCATGCCGGCGCCCAGGACGAGGTGCAGCCAGTCGTCCGCCG
>JASKZT010000084.1 GCA_030145965.1 Ornithinimicrobium sp. | reverse complement strand
TCGTCATGGACGGCAACTTCCACGGCCGCACGACGACGATCATCTCCTTCTCCGACGACCCCGAGGCCCACGACCACTACGGCCCCTACACCCAGGGCTTCGTCTCCGTGCCCTACGGCGACCTCGCCGCCGTCGAGGCCGCGATCACGGACAACACCGTCGCGGTGCTCGTGGAGCCGATCCAGGGGGAGCAGGGCGTCAAGATCCCGCCGCAGGGCTACCTGCAGGGCCTGCGCGAGCTGTGCACCCGGACCAACGTCCTCATGGTCGCCGACGAGATCCAGGCCGGGCTCGGCCGCGTCGGCACCACGCTGGCCTGCCAGTACGAGGGCGTCCAGGCCGACATGTACACCCTGGGCAAGGCGCTCGGAGGCGGCATCGTGCCCGTCTCGGCGGTCGCCGCGGACGCCGACGTCATGCAGGTCATCACGCCGGGCACGCACGGCTCGACCTTCGGGGGCAACCCGCTGGCCGCCGCCGTCGGCAAGGCCGTCTGCGACCTGCTGGCGACCGGTGAGCACCAGGGCAACGCCGCCGCGCTCGAGGGCCAGTTCCGCGAGGCGCTCGAGGCGCTGCTGGGCCACGGCGTCCAGGAGGTGCGCGTGCGCGGCCTGTGGGCCGGCATCGACATCGACCCCGCGCTGCTCTCGGGCAAGGAGGCCTGCAAGCGCCTGGCCAAGAAGGGCGTCCTCGCGAAGGACACCCACGGCTCGACGATCCGCCTCGCCCCGCCGCTGACGATCAGCGCCGAGGAGCTCACGGTCATCACCGACGCCCTCGCCGAGGTCGTCGCCGAGGCCGCCCGGGCCGCCTGAGGCACCTGCCCCGCCGACGCCGTCAGCCGACGGCGTCGGCGAGCCGCCGGCTCAGCTCGAGCACCTTCTCGCGCAGCTCGGGGGGGTCGAGCACCTCGAAGGGCACGCCCAGCCACAGCGTCTCGATCGCCAGGTAGTCCAGCGTCTCGGCGCCGGTCTCCAGCTCGCACGTCCCGTCGCCCAGGTCCCTCAGGGCACCGGCGTTCTGCGGCACCCGGGCCGAGACGTCGTCGAGCGGCGCGTGCAGCCGCAGGCGCGCGACGTACCGGTAGGGGGAGCGCAGGACCGAGCGGCGGACGTACTCCACCGGGTCCGGCGCCGCGCGGGGCGTGAAGCGGAAGGTCGTCGCGTGCACGCCCGCCGCGTCGACGCGGTCGAGGCGGAACGAGCGCCAGTCGTCGCGGTCGGTGTCGTGGGCCAGGAGGTACCAGCGGCGGCCCATCGTCACCATGCGGTAGGGCTCGACGCGCCGGCGGCTCTCCTCGCCGGCCCGGTCGCGGTAGGCGAAGTCGAGCAGGACGTGGTCGCGGCAGGCCCGGGCGACGAGCGAGAGGAGCGCCGCCGGCACCGGCACCGAGACCCCCTCGACGGCCACGACCGCCTGGCTGATCGCCTCGACCTCCCCGCGCAGCGACGCCGGCAGCACCTGGTCGAGCTTGGCCAGGGCGCGGAGCGCGGACTCCTCGACGCCGGTCACCGACCCGCCAGCGGCGACGCGCAGGCTGACCGTCACGGCGACCGCCTCGTCGGGGTCGAGCAGCAGCGGGGGCAGCTTGCCGCCCGCGCCGAGCTGGTAGCCGCCGCCGAGCCCGGTGCTCGCCCGCACTGGGTAGCCCAGCCGTCGCAGCCGGTCGACGTCGCGGCGCACGCTGCGCGTGGTGACCCCGAGCCGCTCGGCCAGCTCCTCGCCGGTCCACATGGCCCTGCTCTGCAGGAGCCCGAGCAGCTGCAGCACGCGGGCGGTGGGGTCGCTCATGGGGACACCCTGCCACCGACCTGCGGACCGAGGCTGTCCGCAGGGCGGTGCAGGATGCACTCATGATGACCCCCACCGAGCAGCCCGGCACCGCCGGCTCCCCGTCCCGTCCTGCCCACGTCGTCCTCGTCCCCGGCTTCTGGCTCGGCGCCTGGGCGTGGGACGACGTCCTGCCGCACCTGCGCGAGCGCGGCATCGAGGCCCGCGCGATCACCCTCCCCGGCCTCGAGCCGGACCACGCCGACCGGGGCACGGTCACGCTGGAGGACCAGGTGCGGGCGGTCGAGGACGCGGTCGCCGCGGCGCCCGAGGGGGCCGCCGTCGTCCTCGTCGCCCACAGCGGGGCGGCGGTGCCCGCGACCGTGGCGCTGGACCGTCACGTCGAGGAGGTCGACCACGTCGTGTGGGTCGACACCGCGCCGGCCGCCGACGGCTACGCGATGAACGCGGCGTTCGAGGGCGCCGAGTACCCGATCTCCGAGCAGTGGGACGAGGAGCTGGAGCAGGGCTCGATGCGGGGGCTGTCGGAGGAGCAGCTGCGCACCCTGCGCGAGCGGGCGGTGCCCCAGCCGGGCGAGGCCCTGCGCGGGGCGGTGTCCCTGCGCGACGACCGCCGCCACGACGTGCCGGCGACCCTCGTGGCGACGTCCTACTCGGGGGAGGAGTACCGCTCCTACGCCGAGCAGGGCGCGCCCTTCCTCGCCGCCCTCCCGCACTACCGCGCGCTGCGCACGCTCGACCTGCCGACCGGTCACTGGCCCATGTGGAGCGAGCCGCAGCGCCTGGCCGCGGTCATCGCCGAGGTCGCCCTCGCACCCTGACCCCCTCCCGACCACGTGCTCGGAGGCGCAGGGGACCACCACCCCACGTGCTCGGTGCTAGGGGGTCCAGCGCTCGGGGTCGGTGAGCATCGCCGAGCCGAGCCAGGTCTCCGGCACCCCGAGGCCCTCGACGAGCTCGACGGCGACCGGGCGCAGCTCGCGGCAGAGCGCGTTGACCTGGGCGGTCACCGCCTTGGCGCGCGTGGCCGACATCCGGTTGTGCGCCTGGAACCAGCCGGAGTCGGCCTCGATCGAGCTGAGCGCGTAGAGCGTGCAGAGCCGCTCGAGGACGTCGCGCACCTCGCCCTCCTCGAGGGCGTCGATGCCGGCCGCGAAGGCCTCCAGCACCACCCGGTCCATGTGCGTGCGCGCCGCCATGAGCACGTGGTCCTGCGCGGCGTTGAAGGTCTCGAAGGCGTCGCCGTCCCGGGCCTTGCGCAGCCGGGTGGCCAGCGTCCCCAGGACGTGCTTCTCCCGGTCGGCGAAGAGCGCCAGGTGCCACCCGCGGTCGAGCAGCGTGTCGTCCTCCGAGCGCCGGGCCGCCGCCGCGACGAGCCGGTCGACGAGCGGACGCACCGCGGTCGCCTCGACGAACTGGCCGCCGAAGGAGCGGGCCGCCATCTGCACCATGCCGCGGACGTCGAGGTCGCCCCACATCTCCTTGTAGTTCGACAGCAGCCCCTTGGCCACGAGCTGCAGCAGCACCGTGTTGTCGCCCTCGAAGGTCGCGAAGACGTCGGCGTCCTGCCGCAGCACCGTCAGGCCGTTCTCGGCCAGGTAGCCGGCGCCGCCGCACGCCTCGCGGCACACCTGGAGGGTGTCGTTGGCGAAGCGGGTGAGGACCGCCTTGAGACCGGCCGCCCGGGTCTCCAGCTCGCGCTGGGCGACCTGGTCCTTCTCGGGGCTCTCGTGCAGCTCCTGCAGGCGCTCGACGATCTCGTTGAACGCGAACATGTGGGCGTAGGCCGTCGCGATCGCGGGCAGGAGCTTGCGCTGGTGGGCCAGGTAGTCGAGGAGGAGCACCTCCTCCTGACCGTCCGGGGCGCTGAACTGGCGACGCCGCACGGCATACCGGGTGGCGATCGAGAGCGCCTTGCGGGTCGAGGCGGACGCGCCGGCCGCGACGCAGATCCGGCCGCGGACCAGGGTGCCGAGCATCGTGAAGAAGCGCTTGCCGTCGCCCTCGATGTCCGAGACGTAGGTGCCGGTGTCGTCGATGCCGCCGTAGCGGTCGAGCAGCATCGTGCGCGGCACCCTCACCTGCTCGAAGCGGATCGTGCCGTTGTCCACGCCGAGCAGCCCGCCCTTGTGGCCGTTGTCGCCGAGGGTGACGCCGGGCAGCGGCCGGCCCTCCTCGTCGCGCAGCGGCACGAGCACCACGTGGACGCCGTGCCCGGTGCCGTCGACGACGAGCTGGCCGTAGACGGCGGCGATGTGCGCGTCCTCCGCCGCGGCGCCGATGTAGGTCTTCACCGAGGACGGGGTGGGTGAGTGCACGACGAGCTCGTCGGTGTCGGCGTCGTAGGTGATCGTCGTCTCGAGCGCGGCGACGTCGGACCCGTGGCCGAACTCCGTCATCGCGTAGCAGCCGACCTGCTCCAGCGAGAGGTTCGCCGGGATGAAGCGCTCGTGGTGCCAGGGGCTGCCGAGGGCCGTCACCGCCCCGCCGTAGAGGCCGAAGTGGACCCCGGACTTGACGGTGAGGGACAGGTCGCCCAGCGCGGTCATCTCGAAGTCGACGCACGAGCGACCGACGTCGTCCAGGCCGCCCTGCGCGACCGGGAAGCCGCTGCCGGCCATGCCGAGGCCGACGAGCCGGCGCAGGGCCTGGCGGGTCCACTCCCGGGCCTCGGGCATCGTCTGGCCGGGGTCGCGGACCATGAGCTCGGCCGGCACGCCGGCGCGGGCGAGGTCGCGCACCGGCCCGTAGCGCCCGCCGGTCGCGCGTCGCAGGCCCTCGCCGAGGTCGGTGATGCGCTCGTGCGTGGACACCTCCGTCGCGTCCCGGGTCGCGGCGGCGGGCAGGGGCACGTCCGTGTCGACGGCGGGGGCGTGGGTCGGGCTCTGCGTGGTCATCGTCGTCCTCCGTGGGTGGGGGCGGTGGGGGTCGGGTCTGCGGGTCTGCGGGGCGCGGGCGGGGGAGAGGGCGCGCGCAGCGCCGGCTCGATGAGGGCCACGACCGCCTCCGTCACCTCGTCGGCGCCGGGATGGGGCCGGCCGTCGGCCCGGCTGGCGAGCCAGGAGTCGGAGACGTTGCGGACCATCCCGACGATGCCGTGCGCCCAGACGGGCGCGAGCCGGTCGGCGTCGGCCCGGGCCGTGCCGGCCTCCTCGAGGTGGTCGCGCAGGAAGCTCGTCACCTGCTCGGCGATCCGGTCGGTGATCCGGTGGACCGGGTCGCCGGCCGCACCCTCGGGCGTCTCCAGGGGCCGCGTCACCACGAAGCGGTAGATCTCGGGGTCGCGCTCGACGAGCTCGAGGTAGGAGCGGACCATCTGGCCGATGCGCTCGACGACGTCGCCCCCACCGGCGGCGGCCAGGGCCAGGTCGGCCAGGATCCGCTCGTCGACGGCGGCCACGACGGCACGGTAGAGCCCCGCCCGGTCGCCGAGGTGGCGGTAGAGCACGGTCTTGCTCGTGCCGCCGGCGGCCGCCACCTCGTCCATGCCCACGCCGGCGCCGTGCGTGCGGATGGCACGGAGCGCGGCCTCGACCAGCTGGCGGCGGCGGCGGGTGCGGTGGGCCTCCCACCGCATGTCGCGGCCGTCGCGGGCGCGCGCGGGCACCCCGGTCGGCGGTGGGGCGGGCGGTGTCATGGCGACAAGGGTATCCCGTACGACGCGTATCGGCTACAGTCGGTACCGGATACCTACCGACGCGCCGCCGCCCCCCGGCGGGCCCACGACCAGGAGCCTCGACTTGTCCGACCAGAACCCGCCGACACCCCGGGACGCCGTCATCGTCGGTGGCAACCGGATCCCCTTCGGCAAGGCCGGCGGGGCGTACGCCGCCGCGTCCAACCAGGCCATGCTCACCGGCGCGCTCGACGGGCTCGTCGCCCGCCTCGGCCTCGCCGGGCAGCCGGTCGGAGAGGTCGCCGCCGGCGCGGTGCTCAAGCACGCCCGCGACTTCAACCTCGCCCGCGAGTCGGTGCTCGGCTCCGCGCTGGCCGCCACGACCCCGGCCTACGACCTGCAGCAGGCCTGCGGGACCGGTCTCGAGACGGTCATCCAGGTGGCCAACAAGATCCAGCTGGGCCAGCTCGACTCCGGCATCGCCGGCGGCGTCGACTCCGCCAGCGACGCACCCATCGCCGTCGGGGAGGGCCTGCGCAAGGCCCTGCTGCGGGCCAACGCCGCCCGCACCCCGATGCAGCGGGTCAAGGCGCTCGCCGGCATCCGCCCCGGCGACCTCGTGCCGGAGACCCCGCGCAACGCCGAGCCGCGCACCGGGCTCTCGATGGGCGAGCACCAGGCCCGCACCACGAAGGAGTGGGGCGTCACCCGCGAGGCGCAGGACGAGCTCGCGGTCGCCAGCCACCACCGGCTGGCGCAGGCGTGGGACACCGGCTTCTTCGACGACCTCGCCACCGGCTTCCTGCGGCTCTCCCGCGACGAGGGCCTGCGACCCGACACCTCGGTCGAGCGGCTGTCCGCCCTCAAGCCCGTCTTCGGCACGGGCGAGGGCGCGACGATGACCGCGGGCAACTCCACCCCCCTGTCCGACGGGGCCGCGGTCGTCATGCTCTCGACCCGCGCGTGGGCCGCCGAGCGCAACCTGCCGGTCCTGGCCCGGTTCGTCGACGCCGAGGTCGCCGCGGTCGACTACGTCTCCGGCGACGAGGGGCTGCTCATGGCCCCGGCGTATGCCGTGCCGCGCCTCCTCGCGCGGCGCGGCCTGACCCTGCAGGACTTCGACCTCTACGAGATCCACGAGGCGTTCGCCTCCACCGTGCTGGCCACCCTGGCCGCGTGGGAGTCGGAGGACTTCTGCCGCGACCGGCTCGGGCTCGACTCCCCGCTGGGCGCCATCGACCGCAGCCGGCTCAACGTGCACGGCTCCTCGCTGGCCGCCGGGCACCCGTTCGCCGCGACGGGCGGGCGGATCGTCGCCACGCTGGCCAAGCTGCTCTCGCAGAAGGGGCCTGGCAGCCGTGGGCTCGTCTCGATCTGCGCCGCCGGCGGCCAGGGCGTCGTCGCGATCCTGGAAGGGTGCTGACCATGGCCGACCTCGTGAAGGTGCTCACCACCAACCCGCTGGCGCGCCAGCTCGGCGTCCCGCAGGCCGAGCGGCTGCGGCGGGGCCGCCAGCTCCCGGCCGGCCCGGTCGTCGTCGGGGCCGCGGGCGGCTCGCCCTCGCT
>JASKZT010000041.1 GCA_030145965.1 Ornithinimicrobium sp. | reverse complement strand
GAGACGACCTCGGACGGGTCGACGTCGTGCTTGATGGCGAGCTCGCGCGAGGGGATGACGCCCTCGGTCTTGTAACCGATGTCGAGCAGGACCTCGTCCCGGTCGACCTTGACGATGACTCCCTCGACGATGTCGCCGTCGTTGAAGTTCTTGATCGTTGCGTCGATCGCTGCGAGCAGCTCCTCCTCAGACCCGATGTCGTTGACAGCGATCTGGGAGATGGCCTTCTCGGCCGTGGTGGCAGTCATGTAGTAGGGGCTCCGATTGTGGACACTGATGAAGATGGATGGGTGGTACGACGGCACGCGTGAGCGCACGCGACGCGCCGATACAGCCTATCGGGGCAGGACCCCCGGGTCAAAGCCGCCCTGGCAGACTGCGTGCGTGACCCCCTCCCCCGCCCACCCGTCCCCCGACCGCGTGACGCGCCGGGAGGTCGGCCACGACGCCGCCGTCCGCGCCGGGAGGGGGTGGTGGGACGCCGAGGCGGAGGACTACTACGCCGAGCACGGCGACTTCCTCGGGGACGCCCAGCTCGTCTGGGGGCCCGAGGGCTGGACCGAGGCGGACCTCGGCCTGCTCGGCGAGCTGGCCGGGCTCGACGTCCTCGAGGTCGGGGCCGGCGCCGCGCAGGGCGGGCGGTGGTGCGCCGGGCGCGGTGCCCGGGTCGTCTCGACCGACCTCTCCGCCGGCATGCTCGGGGTCGCCCGGCGGATCGACGCCCGGCGACCCGGGGCACCGGCCCCGGCCTACGTCCAGTGCGACGGCGCCCGCCCGCCGTTCGCCACCGCCTCCTTCGACCGGGTCGTCACGGCGCACGGCGTCCTCGCCTTCGTCCCCGACCTCCACGGCGCCCTGACGGAGTGGGCCCGGGTGCTGCGCCCGGGCGGACGCTGCGTCTTCTCCCTCCCGCACCCTGTGCGCTGGGCCTTCCTCGACGTCCCGGGCGAGGAGGGGCTGACCGTGCGTCACTCCTACTTCGACCGCCGCGCGTACGTCGAGGAGACGCACGACGGCACCGTCACCTACAGCGAGCACCACCGGACCGTCGGCGACCTCGTCCGCGCCGTGGCGGCGGCCGGGATGCACCTCGTCGACCTCGTCGAGCCGGGCTGGCCGCCGGGCTCGGAGCACGTCTGGGGCGGGTGGAGCCGACGCCGCGGCGAGCTGCTGCCGGGCACCGCGATCCTCGTCTGCGAGCCCGCCTGAGGGTCCGTCGGGGTCTCGGCCAGGGCGAAGGTCACGGTTCGGACACGGTCAGGGGGGGTCCTGCCGAGGGTGCGGATGTTGGCCTATGCTCCCTCCCAGCCGTGCACCGATGCTGGTGCACCGGAGTCTTGCCCGTGAAAATCCCAGGTTGGAGGAGCAGTGCCGCCCACCACCCCCTGCCGGGAGCATCGTCGCGCCCGCAGTGCCCTGTCCAGACTGGGGCTGATCCTGACGACGCTCTTCGTCTTCCAGGTGTTCGCCCCCGTCTCCGCCACGGCCCAGCCGCCGGACGACCCCTCCCAGGTGAACGTCGAGGAGCACGACCAGAACATCACGGTCAACGTGCGCAACGACAACGAGCCCGTCCAGGACGTCCGCGTCCTCGTCTCCGGCAACGGCTACGAGGCCGAGGCCACGACGAACGACCGTGGTCAGGCCCGCATCGGCGTGCCGACCACCGACGCCTACGAGGTGCTCGTCGACGAGGAGAGCCTGCCGGAGGGGATCGCCGTGTCCGGCGAGAACCCCATCTCCGTGCAGTACGGCTCCCAGTTCTTCCAGCCGGCCAACTTCTTCCTCGGCGAGGGTGAGCGCCAGACGACCGGCCTCGCGGCGCAGTTCACCGAGCGCCTCATGAACGGCATCAACTTCGGCCTCATGCTGGCCCTGGCCTCCATCGGCCTGTCCCTGATCTTCGGCACCACCGGCCTGACCAACTTCGCCCACGCCGAGATGGTCACCTTCGGCGCGGTCATCGCCCTCGTCCTCAGCGCCTTCGTGGACTGGCCCATCTGGCTGGCGATCATCCTCGCGGTGGTGGCCAGCGGGGCGTTGGGCTGGGCGGTGGACGCCTCGATCTGGAGACCCCTGAGACGGAGGGGCATCGGGCTGGTCCAGCTGATGATCCTCACCATCGGTCTGTCGCTGGCCGGCCGCTACATCTTCCAGTTCTTCATCGGCGGCGGCACCTACCAGCTGCCCGGCGCCGGCGGGACGCGGCACCAGATCGTCGGCCCGATCCGGCTGAGCACGATCGACATGATCAGCATGGGCACCAGCCTCGTCGTCCTGCTGCTCGTCGCCTACTGGCTGCTGCGCACGCGGACCGGCAAGGCCACCCGCGCGGTCGCCGACAACCGCCCCCTGGCCGCCGCCAGCGGCATCGACGTGGAGGCGGTGACCCGGATCGTCTGGATCGCGGGCAGCGCCCTCGCCGGCCTCTCGGGTGTCCTCTGGGCCTACTTCCGCCCCGGCATCAAGTGGGACATGGGCGTGCAGATCCTCCTGCTGATCTTCGCCGCCGTCGTCCTGGGCGGTCTGGGCACCGCCTTCGGAGCCCTCCTCGGAGCGCTCGTCATCGGTGTCCTGGTCGAGGTCTCCACCCTGTGGATCCCGTCGGACATCAAGTACGTCGGGGCTCTCGGCGTCCTCATCATCATCCTCCTCGTCCGGCCCCAGGGACTCCTGGGCCGACGAGCACGAATCGGATAACGGAGGTTATGCGATGGACTGGGGACAGATCCTCAACAACACCGCGAGCTTCATCCTCTCGGCCGAGACCATCGGCTTCATGCTCGCCGCCATCGGCCTGGCCATCCACTTCGGCTACGCCGGGCTCCTCAACTTCGGCATGGCCGGCTTCATGGCGATCGGCGCCTACGGCTACGCCATCTCGATCCTGAGCTTCGGCTTCCCCTGGTGGGCCGCCATCCTCGTCGCCGTGGTGGCCGCCATCGTCTTCGCGGTCATCCTCGGCATCCCGACGCTGCGCCTGCGGGCCGACTACCTCGCGATCGTCACGATCGCGGCGGCCGAGATCGTGCGCCTGCTCTTCCAGAGCCGGATCTTCCAGGACTACACCAACTCCGCCGACGGCCTGGGCGGCTACCACACGAGCTTCCGCGAGGCGAACCCCCTGCCCGCCGGCACGTACGGCATCGGCCCCTGGTACTACACCGACCAGGGCTGGTGGGCCCGCCTCTTCGGCCTCCTGCTCGTCGCGCTCGCGCTGCTCGTCGTGTGGCTGCTCATGCGCAGCCCGTGGGGCCGCGTGCTCAAGGGCATCCGTGAGGACGAGGACGCCGTCCGCTCCCTGGGCAAGAACGTCTTCCTCTACAAGATGCAGGCGCTCATCATCGGTGGTGTGCTCGGCGCGCTCGGTGGCGTCGTCATCGCCCTGCCCTCGGCGGTGATCCCGCAGTACTACCTGCCCAGCCTGACGTTCTTCGTCTGGACCGCGCTGCTGCTCGGTGGCGCCGCCACGATCTTCGGCCCCGTCCTGGGGGCGGTGCTCTACTGGATGCTCATGGCCTTCCTCGCCGGCGTGCTGCCGGCGATGGCCACCGCCGGGTACCTGCCGATCAGCCCCACCTCCGCGGGCAACCTGCGCTTCGTCGTGGTCGGTGTCGCCCTGATGCTGCTGGTCGCCTTCCGACCACAAGGCATCCTGGGCAGCAAGAAGGAGATGACCTTTGTCAAGTAACCAGAGCTCTGGCTCCTCGGGCGCGCACGAGGCGCGTGCCGAGGACGCGCACGACACCGGCAGCGAGGTCGAGGTCGTGGACCACACCGGCGACTTCGGCGACGCGGCCTCCTCGAGGGACGGCGAGGTCGCCGTGGACACCCTCGAGGTGGAGCCGACGCACGAGGTGCACAAGGACCACGACCTCGCGGCGGGTCCGGCGGCGCCGGGCGTCGCCAAGAAGGACGCGATCCTCGTCGCCGACAACATCACCCGGTCCTTCGGCGGCATCAAGGCCGTGGACGTGGAGCACCTGGAGATCCCCCGGAACGCCATCACGGCCCTCATCGGGCCGAACGGCGCCGGCAAGACGACGCTGTTCAACCTGCTCTCCGGCTTCGACCAGCCGGACAGCGGCGAGTGGGCGTTCAACGGGCGGTCGCTGGCCGGCATCCCCGCCTGGAAGGCGGCGCGCCGCGGCCAGGTGCGGACGTTCCAGCTGACCAAGGTGCTGCAGCGCCTCACGGTGCTCGACAGCATGAAGCTGGGCGCGACCGGCCAGACCGGCGAGCGGATGCTCGCGAGCATCCTGCCCTTCCTCTGGCGCTCCCAGGAGAAGGCGATCGAGGTCCGGGCGCTGGAGCTGCTGAAGAAGTTCAAGCTCTACGACAAGCGGGCCGACTACTCCGCCGCGCTCTCGGGCGGGCAGCGCAAGCTGCTGGAGATGGCCCGGGCCCTCATGACCGAGCCGGAGTTCGTCCTCCTGGACGAGCCGATGGCCGGCGTGAACCCCGCGCTCGTCCAGTCGCTGCTGGACCACGTCATCGACCTCAAGAGCGAGGGCATGACGGTCCTGTTCGTCGAGCACGACATGCACATGGTCCGCCACATCGCGGACTGGGTCGTCGTCATGGCCGAGGGCCGTGTCGTCGCCGAGGGGCCTCCGCACGAGGTGATGAGCGACCCGGCCGTGGTCGACGCCTACCTCGGCAGCCACCTGGACCAGGACATCGGTGTCATCACCGGCCGGTACGACGAGGAGGGCAACCGCATCTCATGAACGCCACGGACACCACCCTGGACCCGGCCGGCCGGCCGGAGCCGGAGACCCGGCGCGACGACCTCGTTGTCGAGGCCCGCAACGTCACCGCCGGCTACCTGCCCGGCATCGACATCCTCACCGACACCAACCTGGTCGCCCACGACGGTGAGCTCATCGGGATCATCGGCCCCAACGGCGCCGGCAAGTCGACGTTGCTCAAGGCCATCTTCGGCCTCGTCAACGTCCGCTCCGGGTCGATCTCGCTGCGGGGCGAGGAGATCACCAACCTCAAGGCGAACAAGCTCGTCGCCAAGGGGGTGGGACTGGTCCCGCAGACCGAGAACGTCTTCCCGACGCTGACCATCCGGGAGAACCTCGAGATGGGTGGCTACCAGCGGCCCTCCTCGATCAAGGAGAACCTGGACTTCGTCGTGGAGATCTTCCCGGCCCTCGGCGACCGGCTCAACCAGGTTGCCGGCTCGCTCAGCGGTGGCGAGCGGCAGATGGTGGCCATGTCCCGGGCGCTCATGATGCGCCCGGACGTGCTGCTCCTCGACGAGCCGTCCGCCGGTCTGTCGCCGGTCCGGCAGGACGACGCCTTCATCCGGGTGTCGTCGATCAACCAGGCCGGCGTGACCGTCATCATGGTCGAGCAGAACGCCCGTCGCTGCCTGCAGATCTGCGACCGCGCCTACGTCCTCGACCAGGGCCGTGACGCCCACACGGGGACCGGGCGCGAGCTGCTGAACGACGAGAAGGTCATCGGCCTCTACCTGGGCACCCTGGGCCAGGAGGAGGCCTCCTAGGTCCCTCACCGGCCCGCACGTCACGAAGGGCCCCGGCACGCACGTCGTGCCGGGGCCCTTCGTCGTCCCCGGGACAGCGAGAACCCCCGGGACCTCGAGGGTCCCGGGGGTTCTCGTCCGGTGCAGCAGCCCGGACCGCGCTCAGTTGAGGCGGACCAGCTCGTTGTTGCCGTCGTACTCGAAGATGCCGATGGTCGCCTCGGTCGGGTCACCGTTCTCGTCGAACGAGATCGGGCCGGAGGGGCCGTCGTAGTCCGCGACGCCACCGTCGACGATGATCTGCGCGGCCGTCTCGAAGTCGGACGCCTTCTCGCCGCCGCCGGCACCGCCGGAGACCTCCTGCATCTTGGACGCGATCTCCGGGCCCTCGGTGGAGTTGGCGGCCAGGGCAGCCAGCGCCGCCAGGATGACGGCGTCGTAGGACTCGGCCGCGTAGTTCCAGTTCTCGAGCTCCTCGTTGCCTTCCTCGGTCCAGACGGAGTTCAGCTCGTCGCGGAACTCGTCACCCAGGTCCGGGCCGGGCTGGGTGCCCTTGGAGCCCTCGAGCATGCCGGGGTCGAAGTCCTTGCTGTAGTCGGCGATGTTGCCGTCGACGAAGTACAGCTGGCTGGTGTCGAAGCCCGCCGCGTCGATCGCCGGGATGATCGTCTTGACCTCCTCGAAGGTGATCAGCGCGATGGCGTCAGGGTTCTGGGCCATGACCGAGCTGATCTGCGCGTCGAAGGTGGTGTCACCGGCGTTGTAGGACTCGCTGGCGACGACGGAGCCGTTGGCCGCCTCGAACGTCTCCGTCAGCTGGGCCTCGAGGCCGGTGCCGTACGCGTCGTTGAGGTAGATGATGCCGAGGTTGACGACACCGTCCTGGGCGATGAGGTTGCCCAGGACCTCGCCCTGCAGCAGGTCCGAGGGCGCGGTGCGCCAGTAGAGGTTGTTGTCGTCCCAGTCGGTGAAGTCCGGGGAGGTGTTCGCCGGGGAGATCATGAGCCGCTCGGCGGCGACGACCTCGTCGATGAACAGCTTGGACACGCCGGAGGACGCGGCGCCGACGATGACCTGCGTGCCGCCGTTGAGCAGCTGGGGCACGGTGGTCGCGTAGGCGCGGTTGTCCGCGTCGCCGGAGTCACCGAGGGTCACGTTCACGGTGATGCCGAGGTCGGCGTCGTTGATGTGCTTCTCGGCGAGGAGCACACCGGCCTCCTCGGGCGGGCCGAGGAAGGCCAGCGAGCCGGTCTGGGGCAGGACGGTGCCGACCTCGAGGGTCAGGTCACGCTCGCCGGCCTCGCCGGTCGCCTGGGTGTCCTCGGTCTCCCCCGGCGCCGCGGCGTCCTCGGTGGTCTCCGGGTCATCTCCTCCACCGCCGCAGGCCGCGAGCACAAGAGTGGCAGCGGTCAGTGCAGCGATCCCGCGGGCGGTCACGGACGCTCGAGAGCGAAGAGAGGTTGGGCTCATGGTGCTCCTCTTGTTCATTGTGGCAGCAACGGTGCCGCCACGGTGTGCCCTGAACCTAGGAGGTACGTCCTGCCCTGACAAGGTTGCCGCGCACGCTGGGGCGCGATTGTGCCCATATCGTGATCTATCGGGCGGGGCGGGACGGCCCTCAGTGCGCGGCCTCGTGCCAGGTGCGTCCGACGCCCACGCTGACGTCGAGCGGCACCTGGAGGTCGGCGGCCGAGCCCATCTGGTCGCGGACGACCTGCTCCACCTGCTCCCGCTCCCCCGGCGCCACCTCGAGCACGAGCTCGTCGTGCACCTGCAGCAGCATGCGGGAGCGC
>JASKZT010000397.1 GCA_030145965.1 Ornithinimicrobium sp. | reverse complement strand
CCGCCCGGCGCGCCAGCGGCACCACCCGCCGCTCCACCCAGGACTCGTGCCAGGAGTCGGTGGGCGTGAGGTCGACCGGGCAGGCGCCGAGGGCCGCCTCGACCCCGGGACGGCGGTCCTGGCCGAGCGGGTCGATGCAGCGCGGCTCGGCCCCCAGGAGCCGCCGACGCTCGTCCACGGGGACCTGTGGGCCGGCAACCGGCTGCTGGACCGGCAGGGCGAGAGCTGGCTCGTCGACCCCTGCGCCCATCACGGGCACCGCGAGGTCGACCTGGCGATGATGCAGCTCTTCGGCGGGTTCAGCGGGCGGGCGCTCGCCGCCTACGTCGAGGCCTTCCCGCTCGCCGACGGCTGGCGGGAGCGGGTCGCGCTCCACCAGACGGTCCCGCTCCTCGTGCACGCCCTCCTCTTCGGCGGCGGGTATGCCGTGCAGGCGGGCGACGCGCTCCGTGCGGCGGCGCGGTGAGCGGGCCGGCCGCGCTCAGCCCGCGGCCAGCACCTCGCGCAGGCGCTGGGCGAACGCGCGAGGTCGGCCCGGCCACGGTGCCTCCTCGGCCATGAAGCCGCCGTGGTGGCTGGGGAAGACGACGGCCTCCTGACCGAGCAGCCGGGCCGTCGCCCGCGCGGTGCGGGCGGTGAACGTGTTCCCGGTCTCCTCGCCGACGGCCAGGACGACCCGGGTCGGTGCCGCGTGCAGCGCCTCCACGTCGGGCCGGTAGGAGGTCAGGGCGGTGGAGCGGTCGCCGAGCAGCGGGTCGTCGCGCGAGCCGTCGTCCTCCGTCGGCAGGCCGAGGAGGGCGGGGTCCGGGGGCGGCTGGGCGAGGAAGTCCTCGGTCAGCTCCCCCTCCCAGCTCGTCAGGGCGATGAACGCCGCCATGCCGGCACCCCAGCCCCGGTCCTGGTAGGTCTGTGCCATCGTCGCGGTCGCCCGGCGCACCAGGGCGGCGTCGGGCAGGGTGTCGACGAGCGGCGGCTCGTGGGCGACGAGCGTGACGACGTCGTGCGGGTGGGCGGCGACGAGGGCGAGCGCGCTCACCGCGCCCCCGCTGCTGGCGAAGACCTCCACGGGGCCGGCGTCGAGCTCGGTGACGAGCGCGTGCAGGTCCTCGGCCTGGACGACGGGGGAGTGGGTCACCTCGCCGTCGCTGCGGGTGCTGCGCCCCAGCCCGCGCGGGTCGTAGGTGACGACGGTGCGGTCGGGCAGCTGGGCCACGAGCGCGCCGAAGCCGCTGGCGTCCATGGGCTGGCCGACGAGGAGGAGAACCGGTCGCCCGTCGCCGGGCGGCAGGGGGCCGTGGACGTCGTAGACGACGGACGCGCCGGCGGCGTCGAGGGTCCGGGTCGTGGTCATGCCGGTGCAGACCACCGGTGAGCGGGGAACTCATCGGTCGGCGCGGTCACGGTCGACGGGGCCGTCCACAGCCCCTCGGCCGTCGCGCGCGAGTAGGGTGCGAGGGTCCGACCACGGCGGTCGGCCGCTCCCGAGGAGGTCATCAGGTGAAGGTCGGCGTCCCGACGGAGGTCAAGAACCACGAGTACCGTGTCTCGCTCACCCCGGTGGGCGCGCACGAGCTGGTCTCGCGCGGGCACGAGGTGCTCGTCCAGGTCGGGGCCGGGGAGGGCTCGCGGATCCCGGACGAGGAGTATGCCGCCGTCGGCGCGCGGATCGTCGACTCGGCCCAGGCGGCCGACGACGTGTGGGCCGAGGCGGACATGGTCCTCAAGGTCAAGGAGCCCCGGCCCGAGGAGTACCACCGGATGCGGGAGGGGCTGACCCTCTTCACCTTCCTCCACCTCGCGGCCGACCCCGACCTGACCCGCGAGCTCGTCGAGCGCCGGGTGACCGGCATCGCCTACGAGACGGTGCAGCTGCCCTCCGGGGCCCTGCCGCTGCTCTACCCCATGTCCGAGGTCGCGGGCTGCCTGGCGCCGCAGGTCGGCGCCTACTCCCTGCTCAAGGCCGAGGGCGGCCGCGGGGTGCTGCTCGGGGGCGTCGGCGGGGTCGCCAACGCCAAGGTCGTGGTGATCGGCGCGGGCGTCGCCGGCCAGAACGCCGCCAACATCGCCCTGGGCATGGGTGCCGACGTCACCCTCCTCGACACCGACCTCGACAAGCTCCGGATGTCGTTCTGGCGCTACAACAACAGGGTGCACGGCCTGGCCTCCTCGCAGCTGGCCATCCAGCAGCAGGTGCGTGAGGCCGACCTCGTCATCGGGGCGGTGCTGATCCCGGGTGCGAAGGCCCCCAAGCTGGTCAGCAACGAGCTGGTCTCGCAGATGAAGCCCGGCTCGGTGCTGGTCGACATCGCGGTCGACCAGGGCGGCTGCTTCGAGGACACCCGGCCGACCACGCACGCCGACCCCACCTTCGGCGTCCACGGCTCGGTCTTCTACTGCGTGGCGAACATGCCGGGCGCGGTCCCCAACACCTCGACCTACGCGCTGACCAACGTCACGCTGCCCTACGCGTCCTCGCTGAGCACGCTCGGCTGGCGGGAGGCGCTGCGGGCGGACCCGGCCCTCGCCCTGGGGCTCAACACCCACGCGGGCGCGGTGGTCAACGAGCCGGTCGCGGTCGCGCACGGGATGGACTTCACCCCGCTGGCGGACGTGCTGGCCTGACGTGCCTCCCCAGCCGGTGACGACGACGCCCGCCGTGCCCCCGCAGGGTGCGGCGGCCGGGTCGGTGCCGGACGGACGTGCCGGTGCGCCCCCCGCCCCGCCGCCACCGCCGTCGCCGCTGCAGACCGCGGCCGGCACCTGGATCACCCACCTCGCGGTCGAGCGCGGCGCGGCGGCCAACACGCTCGCGGCGTACCGCCGCGACGTGTCCCGCTGGGTGGCCCACCTCGACGGCTGCGGCCGGCGCAGCCCCCGCGAGGTCACCGAGGCCGACGTCTCCGCCTTCGTGGTCCGGCTGCGCAGCCCCTCCGACGGCAGCGCGCCCCTGTCGGCGGCCTCCGCCGCCCGCGCGCTGGCGGCGGTGCGCGGCCTGCACCGGTTCTGGGTGGCCGAGGGGCTCGTCGACGTCGACGTGACCCGCGAGGTCCGCTCGCCGCAGCTGCCCCGCCGGCTGCCCAAGGCGATGGGCGTCGGCGCGGTCGAGCGCCTGCTCCACGCCCCCGACACCAGCACCCCCCTCGGTCTGCGGGACCGGGCGCTGCTCGAGCTGCTCTACGCGACGGGGGCGCGGATCTCCGAGGTCGTCCGGCTCGACGTGGACGACGTGGTCGGGTCCGACGGCGGGCTCAGCACGGTGCTCCGGCTGACCGGCAAGGGGGACAAGCAGCGCGAGGTCCCCGTCGGCAGCCACGCCCGCGCCGCCCTGGACGCCTACCTCGTGCGAGGCCGGCCCGCCCTGCTCGGGGCGTCCGCCGACCCGCGCGCGCTGTTCCGGAACTCTCGCGGCGGCCGGCTCAGCCGGCAGTCGGCCTGGGTCGTGCTGCAGCGGGCCGCGCAGACCGCAGGCCTCCCGGAGCCGGGCGGGCCGGCGGTCGGTCCGCACCTGCTCCGGCACTCCTTCGCCACCCACCTGCTGGAGGGAGGCGCGGACGTCCGGGTCGTCCAGGAGCTCCTCGGCCACGCCTCGGTCTCGACGACGCAGGTGTACACGCACGTCTCGGTCGACGCCCTCCGCGAGGTGTACGCCACCAGCCACCCCCGCGCCCGCTGACCGGCGGCGTGGTGGTGGGAGGGGTGCTGCCGCTCGGTCTAGGGTCGTCGCCGTGACCACTGCGACCGACGCCGTCCCGGGCGGCACGCCGGACGGCCTGGGCCCGACCGGTCGTCCGCTGCCGGACTTCGGCGTCCCGCCGGTGCTGGCGTCCCACGGCCCCGCCCGCGTCATCGCGCTGTGCAACCAGAAGGGCGGCGTCGGCAAGACGACGACCACCATGAACCTGGGCGCCGCGCTCGCCGAGTACGGCCGCAAGGTGCTGCTCGTCGACTTCGACCCCCAGGGCGCGCTGTCCGCGAACCTCAACGTGCGCCCGGAGGAGGGCGAGGCGTCGCTGTACCAGCTGCTCGTCGACCGCAGCCTCGACGTCCGCACGGTCGTCCGCAGCACCGAGGTGGAGGGCATCGACGTCCTCCCGACCGACATCCACCTGTCCGCGGCCGAGGTGCACCTGGTCTCCGAGGTCGCCCGGGAGATGGTGCTCAAGCGGTTGCTCCGCCCGCTGCTCGACGACTACGACGCGGTCCTCATCGACTGCCAGCCCTCGCTCGGCCTGCTCGCGGTCAACGC
>JASKZT010000391.1 GCA_030145965.1 Ornithinimicrobium sp. | reverse complement strand
GACGCGGTGACCGACACCGAGTCCGTGCGCGAGCGCATCCAGGGTGTCGAGGCGGGGGAGAGCACCGCCATCACCGTGCTGCGCGAGGGCGAGGAGCAGACGATCGACGTGCCGACCCGGCGCGACGAGGCGACCGGCCGCACGATCGTCGGCGTCTACCTGGCCCCGCGCTACGACATGCCCTACGACGTGACGATCGAAGCCGGCCGCGTCGGCGGCCCCAGCGCCGGGCTGATGTTCTCCCTCGCGATCTACGACACGCTCACCCCGGGCCCGCTCACCGAGGGCGGCTCCGTCGCGGGCACCGGGACCATCACCGGCCAGGGCTCCGTGGGCCCGATCAGCGGCATCCCGCAGAAGATGTACGCCGCCGAGCGCGCCGGGGCCGAGCTCTTCCTCGCGCCCCGCGCCAACTGCGACGAGGTCGCCGGCTCCGAGCCGGGCGGGCTGGTCGTCGTGCCCGTGGCGACCTTCGACGAGGCGCTCGACGTGGTGGAGCGCGCGGTGGGGACCGACGACGTCGCCGCCCTCGACCTGCCCACGTGCGGGCAGGTCGTCCGCGAGGACGACAGCCGGAGCACCGACGGCTGAGGCACGGCCGCCCGGCCCGGGCCGGGGCAGGCCTCAGCCTGGCAGACCCCTCCGCGCAGGCCTCAGTCGCGCAGCGTCGCCGCGAGGGCGTGGGTCAGGCCCGGTGCGAGGTCGGAGCCCATCGCCACGGCGTCGTCGCTGTCGTGCTCGCGCTGGCGCAGCAGGCAGATCCGCTGGCCGTCGCGCAGGCAGGCCGCGAGCAGGCGCACGTCCTTGCGGTCCGGGTGGGCCGTGAGGCGGTCGGTCGCCTCCTGCGGGTCCGCGGGCAGGTCGCGCTCGGCCTCCGGCGGCACGACGATGCGCTCCACCGCGATGGCGGCGCCCTCCACGCCCTCGGGCCAGGCGATGCGGCCCAGCAGCGACTCCAGGTCCGACGTCGGCGGCAGCCCCTCCTGCTCGACGGCCGTGTAGCTCTCGGGGTCGGCGTCCTCGAGGCGCCCCAGCAGGGAGGGCTCCTTCTCCTGCAGGACCGAGGTGCGCACGAGCGCGAAGAGGCGCGGCGGCTGGTCCCATCCGAGCCTGGCCACGTGGCGCTCGGTGTCGACCGCCGCGGTCAGCAGCGGGGAGGGCAGGAGGGTCGGCTGGTCGTTCGGCACGGCCCCATCGTCGCACCCCGGAGGCCCCCCACCCCGCGGTGGCGCGCGGTGCCGGGCCCGCGCCGCCCGGACGGGCTGCAGAGCGGCACGACCCGCCGGTTAGGCTGGCCCGGTGAGCCAGCAGGGAAACGACCCAGACCGTGACGGGCCGCCGGGCACACCGCCCGGCGGCGGAGCCGGGGCCGGTGGAGGCCGTGGGGGTCCCTTCGGCGGTGCCGCCGGGTTCGGGGGAGGTGGCGGCGCGTCGCGCACGCCGCGCCCGGGGGGTCCGGGGCGTCCCGGTGCCGGCCGGCGCAGCCGGCTCATCCCCACCGTCCTCATCCTCGTCACCGTGCTCGGCCTCATCGGCTGGGGCACGACGCTGTGGACCGAGTTCCTCTGGTACGAGTCCGTCGGCTTCCGCCAGGTCCTCACCACCCGGCTGCTGACCCAGGTCGGCCTCTTCGCCGTGGCCGGCGGGCTCACCGCCCTGGCCATCTGGTCCGGTCTCTTCCTCGCCTGGCGCCACCGCCCGGTCTACGCGCCCAGCACGCCCGAGCAGGCGGCGCTCGACCGCTACCGCAGCGCCCTCGACCCGATCCGTCGCCTGGTCTTCGTGGCCGTGCCGCTGCTCCTCGGCACCTTCACCGGCACCGCCGCGGCGTCGCAGTGGCAGACCGTCCTGCTCTTCGTCAACCGCGAGCCGTTCGGGGTCCAGGACCCCGAGTTCGGCCTCGACGTCGGCTTCTTCGTCTTCAGCCTGCCCTTCTGGCAGATGCTGGTCTCCTTCGCCACGCTCGTCCTCGGTCTCACCCTGGTGGCGGCGCTGCTGACCCACTACATCTACGGCGGCCTGCAGCTGCAGGGCGGCCCGGGCACGTCCCGCACCACGACCGCCGCACGGGTCCACCTGGCCACGATCCTGGCCGTCATCCTGCTCGTGCGCGCCGCCGGCTACTGGGTCGAGCGCTACACCCTGTCGATGACCGAGCACGCCCGGATCACGGGTATGCAGTACACCGACGTCAACGCGCTGCTGCCGACCCGGGGGATCCTCGCGGTCGCCGCCCTGCTGTGCGCGGCGTTCTTCCTCTCCACCATCTGGACGCGCACGTGGCGCCTGCCGCTCATCAGCCTGGCGGGCCTCCTCGTCGTCGCGCTCCTGCTCGGCGGCGCCTACCCGGCGCTCGTCCAGCAGCTGCGGGTCGTCCCCTCCGAGGCCCAGCTCGAGGCGCCCTACATCGAGCGGGCGATCGACAGCACCCTGGCGGCCTACGGGCTGGAGGACATGGAGAAGATCGACTACAACGCCCAGACCGAGGCAGAGCCGGGCCAGCTGCGCAGCGACGCCGACACCATCCCCGGCATCCGCATCGTGGACCCGTCGGTCGTCTCCCCGACGTTCCGCCAGCTGCAGGGCGTGCGGAACTACTACCAGTTCGCCGACGCCCTGGACGTCGACCGCTACGAGATCGACGGCGAGATGGTCGACACCGTCATCGCGGTGCGCGAGCTCAACCTCGCGGGCATCTCCGCCGGCCAGCGCAACTGGGTCAACGACCACACCGTCTACACCCACGGCTTCGGCGTCGTCGCCGCGTTCGGCAACCGCCGCTCGGCCGAGGGCGAGCCGGTCTTCCTGGAGCGCAACATCCCGCCGGTCGGGGGCCTGGGGGAGTACGAGCCGCGCATCTACTTCGGCGAGGCCTCCCCGGCCTACTCGATCGTGGGCGCGCCCGAGGGCGCGGCGCCCCGCGAGCTCGACTACCCCGTCAGCGGCCAGGAGACCGGCGAGGTGCGCAACACCTACTCCGGCACCGGGGGCGTGGCCATCGGCAGCATCGCCCGCCGCGCGGCCTACGCCATCAAGTACCGCCACCTGGAGATCCTGCTCTCGGACTCGGTCAACGAGGAGTCGGTCATGCTGGACCACCGCATGCCGCGTGACCGCGTCGAGCGGGTCGCCCCGTGGCTGCGCCTGGACGGCAACCCCTACCCGGCGGTCGTCGACGGCAAGGTGCTGTGGATCATCGACGGCTACACCACGAGCAGCCGCTACCCCTACAGCCAGATGGAGGACCTCGGCGAGGCCACCGCCGACTCGCTGCAGGCCGGTGCGCAGAACATCAGCTCGATCGGCCAGGGCCGGGTCAACTACATCCGCAACTCGGTCAAGGCCACCGTCGACGCCCACGACGGCAGCGTCACGCTCTACGCCTGGGACGACGAGGACCCGCTGCTCAAGGCGTGGTCCAAGGCGTTCGACACGAGCGTGACCCCGCTGTCCGAGGCCAGCGGCGACCTCATGACCCACTTCCGCTACCCCGAGGACCTCTTCAAGGTCCAGCGCCAGGTGCTCAGCCGCTACCACGTCGAGGACGCGGGCTCCTTCTTCACCGGCCAGGACTTCTGGAACGTCTCGGAGGACCCGAGCATCGAGGGCAACGTCAAGCCGGACATCCCGCCGTACTACCTCTCGATCGCGATGCCGGGGCAGGAGGAGCCGTCGTTCAGCCTGACGACGACCTACATCCCCGACGGCTCCGAGCGGCAGAACCTCACCGGCTACCTCGCCGTCGACGCCGACCCCGGCAACACCCCGGGCGAGGCGCGGGAGGGCTACGGCCAGCTGCGGATGCTCGTGCTGCCGCGCGACACGACCGTGCGCGGTCCGGGGCAGTTCCAGAACGAGGTGAACTCCTCCAACGAGCAGTCCGACGCCTTCGACGTCACGCTGTCGCAGTTCCTCAACCTCAACCGCCAGCAGGGCTCGCAGGTCACCATCGGCAACCTGCTCACGCTGCCGGTCGGCGACGGGCTGCTCTACGTCGAGCCGGTCTACGTCCAGTCCCAGGGCGGCTCGTCCTACCCGCTGCAGCGGGTGGTCGTCGCGGCCTTCGGCAACGAGCTGGGCTGGTCCGACACCCTCGACGGGGCGCTCGACGAGCTCTTCGGCGGCGACTCCGGCGCGACGGCGGGCGACGCCGGCGACGACGGCCCCACCGCGAGCCCGCCCGCCGACGGCGAGGGTGCCGACCCCGACGCGGGTGAGGACACCGACACGGAGACCGGCGCGCCGGAGCCGACCGGTGACCTCGCCACGGCCGTCGCCGAGATCGAGGAGGCCTACGCCGAGGGCCAGGCCGCGCTCGAGGCCGGTGACTGGCAGGCCTACGGCGAGGCGCAGGAGCGTCTGCAGCAGGCCATCCAGCGCGCGGTCGAGGCCAGCCCCGAGGGCGGCTCGATCACGATCCCGGACGGCGGCGAGGGCAGCGACGACGCCGCGGAGACGACGGCTCCCTGAGCCGCGAACCTCGTCGCGGGCGGTGGCCCGGCCGGTGGATTTGGCCGGGCCGCCGTCCGTGACGTAGAGTTGAGGACACACCGCGGGGTGGAGCAGTTCGGTAGCTCGCCGGGCTCATAACCCGGAGGTCGCAGGTTCAAATCCTGCCCCCGCTAC
>JASKZT010000382.1 GCA_030145965.1 Ornithinimicrobium sp. | reverse complement strand
GCCCTCCTCGTCAGCGTCGACCCGCCGCGCGAGGACGAGACCCGCCGCCAGCTGCTGCGGGCCCGCGCCCTCTCCCGCGGTTGAGCGCCCTCGTCGCGCCGCTCGTCGCGGCCGGGCTCGGGGCGCTCGCCGGCGAGGCCGTGCGCCGGCACGTCGTCAGCGGCGGCCACCGGCGGGACGACGACGAGGGGGCGCCCAGGGCGCACCGCTGGCTGCCCGTCGCCGCCGCGCTGCTCTGGGCGGTCGTCGTCCGGGCCTCGTGGCCCGGGCAGACGGTCTGGGTGCTCCTCGTCGTCGCCGCCGTCCTGCCGCTGCTCTGGCTCGCGGCCGTCGACGTCGAGGTGCAGCGCCTGCCCGACCGGGTCACCCTGCCGCTGCTCGCGGCGACGCCCGTCGCCGTCACCGTCCTCGCCCTCGCCGAGCGGGACCTCGCCCTGCTCGGGCGCGCGCTCCTGGCCGGGCTGGCGCTCGGCGCCTTCTACGCCGTCCTGGCGATGGTCGGCGACGGGATGGGCGGCGGTGACGTCAAGCTCGCCCCGACCCTGGGCATGCTGCTCGGCGCGCTCGGCTGGGGCCACGTGCTGGCCGGGGTCATGCTCACCTTCGTCACCGCCTCGGTCTTCGGGCTCTTCCTCGTGCTCTTCCGGCGGGCCGGACGGCGCACGCTCTTCGCCTTCGGGCCGTTCATGGTCGGGACGACGCTGGTCGTGCTGGTCCTGGGCTAGCGACGGGTCGCGGACGGCACCTCGCCCCAGCCCTGCGGACCGGCGGTGCCGGCCGCATACTCCTCCATCGGGACGCGGTCCTCGCGCCAGGCCTGCAGGACCGGGTCGACGATGCGCCACATCTGCTCGGCGGTGTCGCCGCGGATGGACAGCATGGGGTTGCCGTCCAGGATGCCCGCGAGCACCTCGCCGTAGGCGAGCATGCGCGGCTGGCCCAGCGTGGTGGTCAGCTGCTTCTGCTCAAGGTCGAGCGGGTCGCCCTCGGCGTTGACCGACAGGTCCAGCCTCACCGCGCCCGGACGCAGCTCGAGCACGAGCTGGTCGGGGCTGCCGCAGCCGTGCAGGCCGTCGGGGACGTGCGAGGGCTCGCGGAAGGTGACGACGATCTCCTTGCGGTTGTCGCCGAGCGCCTTGCCGCTGCGCAGGACGAACGGCACCCCGCTCCAGCGCTGGTTGCGGACCTGCACGACGAGCTGGGACAGCGTCTCCGTGCCCAGCGCCGGGTCGACGCCCTCCTCGGCGGTGTAGTCGGGCACCGCGCGGTCGCCGACGGTCCCGGCGGTGTAGCGGGCGCGCCGCGAGGCGACCACCGGGTCGCCGCCCCACAGGCTGGTGGCGCGCAGCACCTGAGCCTTGAGCGAGCGCAGCTCCTCGGCGTCCATGCTCGCGGGCGACTCCATGGCGAACATCGCCAGCACCTGCAGCAGGTGCGACTGCGTCATGTCGATGAGGGCCCCCGCCTTGTCGTAGTAGCCGGCCCGTCCCTCCAGGGCGAGGGACTCGTCGTAGTAGATCTCGACCCGCTCGATGTGCTCGGCGGACCACAGCGGCTGGAAGATGCGGTTGGCGAAACGCACGCCGAGGAGGTTGAGGACGGTGTTGACCCCGAGGAAGTGGTCGATCCGGAAGATGCGCTCCTCGGGGACGACCCGGGTGGCCTGCCGGTTGAGCTGCACCGCGGTGGCCAGGTCGTGGCCGAAGGGCTTCTCCATGGCCAGCCGCGTGCCCTCGGGCAGCGGGAGGCGCTCGAGCAGGGCGCACACCCCCACGGTCACCTGGGGCGGCAGCGCGAAGTAGATGACCAGGCCACCGGGCACGGTGGCGAGCAGCGCGCGCAGCTGCTCCTCGTCCAGGGCGTCGGCGACCTCGTAGCGGGCCGCGTCGACGAGCCGGTCGACGGTCTCCTCCGGGGCCTGCGCCTCCTCGAAGGACGCGCGCACCCGCCCCTTCCACTCCTCCTGGGGCAGCGCGGTCCGGTCGGCGCCGACGACGACCACGTGACGGTCCGGCTCGACCTTGAGCAGCGAGCCCAGTCCGGGCAGGAGCAGCCGGCGGGTCAGGTCGCCGCTCGCGCCGAGGATGAGCAGCGTGGTGGGTGCGTCAGGCATGCCGCCCATCCTCGCAGCCGATCCTCGAGACCGTCCTGCCGGCGCGTAGGCTGGCGCGCGATGCTGACTGCGGCGGCCGGCCGGGCCGGGGACACGGGGAGCTTCTTCTGGGAGGGGCAGGGCTTCGTCGTCGCCTTCCTCTTCCTCATGGGCATCGCCCTGGTGCGGGGGCAGGCGACCTACTGGGCGGCGCGCGTCGTGACCGAGCAGACGCTGCGGCGCACGGCGCCGACGACCGGCTGGCGGGCGGGGGTGCACGCCTGGCTGGGGGGCGAGGGCGTGGCCCGCGGCCGCGCGTCGCTGCAGCGGTGGGGCCTGGTCATGGTGCCCCTGTGCTACCTCACCGTCGGCTTCCAGACCCTCGTGCTCGCCGCCGCCGGCATGGTCCGGGTCCGCTGGCTGCACTTCACCCTGGCCCAGCTGCCCGGGGCGGCCGCCTGGGGCCTCATCTACAGCACGATCGGCTTCGCCGTGTGGGGTGCGGCGATCGCGGCGCTGGCCGGCGAGCCGCTCGCGGTGGCCGCGCTGGCGGCGGGGCTGCTCGTCGTCGTGGCGACGGTGGTGCTGCGGCGACGGCGGACCGGCGCGGGGGTCTGAGCACTCTCCCGCAGCCGGGCCGGGCCGGGGTCAGCCGACCCAGGTGGGAGCCGCCCAGGCCAGGCTGTGCCCGGTCTGCTCGAGCAGCCCCTCGTCCACCGCCCAGACGTCGACCGACCCCTCGCGCTCCGCGGCGACGAGCAGGCGCTCGCCCTCGCGGCCGGGCCACCAGCCGAGGAACCGCGGCCAGTGGCCGGTGACGACCTGCTGGCGCAGCGTGAGCGTGCCGTCCTCGCCGACCGCCAGCACCGAGACCGTGTCGGTGCCGCGCGTGGAGACGTAGACGTGCGAGCCGTCCGGGGCGACGACGATGCCACCCGTCGTCGTCTCGCCGGGGCCGGGGCCCTCGGGCGCGGTCGTCACCGTCTGCGTCACCCGCCAGGAGCCGTCCGTCGGCCTCAGCGTGTGCACGGTCTGGTCCAGCTCCCCCACGACCCACATCAGGTCGCTGCGTCCGGGGGCCAGGGCGAGGTGGCGCGGACCGCTGCCGGGCGGCAGGACCACGTCACCGGTGTGCCGCAGGGTCTCGCCGTCGACCTCCACCTCGCGCACGCGGTCGGTGCCGAGGTCGCAGACGAGGAGCCGGCGGTCGTCGAGGAAGACCGCCTGGTGCGCGTGGGGTGCGTCCTGGCGCTCGTGCGGCCCGTCGCCCTCCAGGCGCAGCTCGTCGAGGAGGCGCAGCGTGAGGTCGTCGCCGTCGCCGCCCACCTCGAGCAGCCCGACGCTGCCGCTGCCGTAGTTGCTCGCCACGAGCCGGCGACCGTCCGGGGACAGCGCCAGGTGCGCCGGCCCGTCGCCGCCGCTCGGCGCGGAGGCGACCACCCCCTCCCCCGGCCGGACGGCGACGACCTGGGACGGGTCGCCCTCGGCGACGGCGTACAGGACCTCCCCGCGCCCCCGCTCCGTGCGCACCACCCACGACGGGTCGCCCGGACCGCCCAGGGCCTCGGCGTCGCCGAAGCCGTCGTCGGTCAGGCTCACCCGCCCCAGGCCGCTGCGGCCCTCGGGCTGGTCGGTCGTGTATCCGCCGAGGTAGAGGGTCGTCATGCCGACATGGTGTCAGCCGCTCGGCAGGCCCACCAGCCGGCCGGTCCGCCCGGCCCTAGAGTGGTCGCCATGGGCCGCGAGTACGAGCAGGACACGACCGTCGGCAACAGCACCCTGCGCATCCGCTCCCGCGGCCGCGCGGTGCTGTCCAACCCGATGACGAACCGCGGCACGGCCTTCACGGCCGCCCAGCGGGAGATGCTGGAGATCGACGGGCTCATGCCCACCGGCTTCACGACCCTGGAGAACCAGACGCGGCGGGTCTACGAGCAGTTCCGCTCCAACAAGTCGATGCTGGGCAAGTTCCTCACGCTCAACGCGCTGCGGGACCGCAACGAGGTGCTCTTCTACCACCTGCTCTCCGGGCACCTGGAGGAGATGCTGCCGGTCATCTACACCCCGACGATCGGGGAGGCGATCGAGCGGTTCAGCTCGACCTACAACCGGCCGCGCGGGGTGTTCCTCTCGATCGACCACCCGGAGAAGATGGAGCAGTCGCTGCTCAACTACGGGCTGGGCGCCGAGGACGTCGACCTCGTCTGCGTGACCGACTCCGAGGGCATCCTGGGCATCGGCGACCAGGGCATCGGCGGCATCCAGATCGCCATCGGCAAGCTGACCGTCTACACCGCGGCGGCCGGGATCCACCCCCGACGCAGCGTCCCGGTCGTCCTGGACACCGGCACCGACAACCTGGGCCTGCTCTCCAGCGACCTCTACCTGGGCGAGCGCCACGCCCGGGTCCGCGGGCAGCGCTACGACGACTTCATCGAGCAGTTCGTGCAGACGGTGACCAGGGTCTTCCCCGACGCGATGATCCACTGGGAGGACGTCGGCACCGCCAACGCCTACCGGATCCTCGAGCGCTACAAGGACGAGGCCTGCACCTTCAACGACGACATCCAGGGGACGGCGGCGGTGGTGCTGGCGGCGCTGCTGGCCGCGGTCGACGTGACCGGCGTGGACCTGGACGACCACCGCGTCGTCGTCTTCGGCGCGGGCAGCGCGGGGATGGGGATCGCCAGCCTCGTGCGCGACGAGATGCTGCGGACCGGGCGCCCGGAGACCGAGGAGGAGGCCTACTCCCGCTTCTGGCCCATCGGCATCCAGGGTCTCTACCTCGAGGGCGACCACCGGCTCCACGACTTCCAGCGGCCGTGGGCGCGCAAGCGGCTCGACGTGGCCGGGTGGGACGTCGCCGAGCCCGGCCACATCGGCCTGCTCGACGTCGTGCGCAACGTGCGTCCGACGATCCTCATCGGCACCTCGACCCGGGGCGGCGCCTTCACCCAGGAGGTCGTGGAGGAGATGGCGCGGCACAGCGCGCGGCCCATCATCTTCCCGCTGTCCAACCCGACGAGCCGGGC
>JASKZT010000359.1 GCA_030145965.1 Ornithinimicrobium sp. | reverse complement strand
GACCCACCTCGTCGTGAGCATCGGAGGGAACGACGCGCTGGGCGTCGCGCATCTCCTCCAGGCGCCTGCCCGGTCGGTGGCCGACGGGCTGCACCTCCTGGGCGGCGTCCAGGCGGACTTCGCTCGCGCGTACGCAGCGATGCTCGACGCCGTCGCTGGGACCGCGCTGCCGACGGCGGTGTGCACGATCTATGACACCCGTCTGGATGAGCCCGGCTCGTTCGCGATCAGCGGCGGCCTGGCGCTGTTCAACGACCGCATCACCCGCGCGGCCTTCTCCCGTGGCCTGAGCGTCCTCGACCTACGTCTGCTGTGCGACGAGGACGCGGACTACGCCAATCCCATCGAGCCGTCCGCGCAGGGCGGGGCGAAGATCGCCAGCGCCATCGCCACCTGGGCGTCGGGCGGCGGTGCGGCCCGACGCGCCCACGTGTTCTGCTGATCGGAGAACCCGTAGCAGCGGCGAGGATGAGCTCCGGTCTGGCCGGGAGCCTTCACGTGCATCGACTCTCGCCTTGCCACCACTGCCTGTCCGGACCCGGGGTCCGGGTTACCTCAGACCGCCGCCCAGCCCGCCGAGGCCGCCGCCCAGCTTGCCCAGCAGCTCCTGCGGACTGATGCCGAACTTCTCGAGCAGGTTGGCGTCGCGCTCGGTGTCCACCTGGTCGGGCAGCTCGGCCTCTGCCTGCCCCGCTTGGTCCTGCTTCCCCTGGGACTTCAGCAGCTCGATGATCTGTGCCTTGTCGATGTTCATGATCGACCCCTTTCTCGGGATGGACTCGTGGCCTCGACGCTACTGACGGCGCCGTGGCCCGCAACCTGAAGCAGGACCCGGCCGTCCGCCGCAGCGCCTGCCTCGTTACGGTGCTGGCAGCCCGTTTCTGGGTGGCACCGTCCCCTCACGGAGGAGCAGCAGGCATGGCGGACCAACAGCGTCACCTCAGGGTGGTCGGCCCCCGCGCCATCGAGGAGTCGGTCGGCACCACCCCCGAGCCCGGACCGGGACGTGTGGTCGTGGACATCACCTACACCGGGATCTGCGGCACCGACGTGCACGGGTACACCGACGGGAGCATGCTGCCGCCGGCAGTGTTCGGGCACGAGTGGACCGGCACGGTCCGGGCCGTGGGCGAGGGCGTGACCCTGGTCGCCCCCGGTGATCGTGTCGTCGGTGGCGTCGGCCCGGCGTGCGGAGGCTGCGCGCAGTGCAGGTCCGGCCACTCCAAGAACTGCGACGTCGTCTTCGCCGAGGCCAACGGTGTCGACGAGCACGCGGCGGAGCATGGTGCCTTCGCCACGCAGGTCGACGTGTCCCAGCGCCGCGTCGTCCCGGTGCCCCTTGCACTCTCGGACGTGGACGCAGCACTGGTGGAGCCGGCAGCCGTGACGTTCCATGCCGTCCGCCGCGCCAGGATCGAGCCCGGTTGCATCGCCGTCGTCGTCGGTGCCGGGCCGATCGGGCTGCTGACGGCCCAGAACGCACGCGCGGCCGGCGCAGGGCAGGTCATCATCTCTGAGCCGTCCGAGGCGCGGCGGGCCACCGCCCGCGAGCTCGGCTTCAGCGACGTCGTCGAGCCCGACGAGCTGCAGGACCGGCTCGGGGCGGTCACCGAGGGTGTCGGCGCCGACATCGTCTTCGAGTGCGCGGGGGTCCCCGCCCTGCTGCAGTCCTCGGCGGAGCTGGTCCGACGAGGTGGCACGCTCGCGCTCCTCGGCTTCCCGCTGAGCGAGTCCACGGTCAGCTACGCCGACTGGCAGATGCGCGAGCTGACGGTCATCGGCTCACTCGCCTACAACCGCGAGGACTTCGTGGGTGTCATGCGCCTGGTCGAGCAGGGCAGCATCTCGCTGGCGCCTCTGCACACCGGCACGATCGCGCTGCACGAGGTCAAGGACATGCTGGACGAGCTCGACTCCGGCGGCTCCAGCCACACCAAGGTCCTCGTCGCTCCGCACCGAGGCTGACCCGCAGGCCAGGACGTCGGTCCCCCGCCCCCGTGAACGATCGGCGCTACGGTTCGAAGGGTGTGGGCCACCCTGGAGACCTGGCTGCTCGGCGACGGAGAGGTGGCCGAGCTGGGCGTCGGGGACGTCCTGAGGCGCACGGGGCTGCGCCTGAGCTGTCAGACGTTCCGACCTGGCACTGAGACGGGTTGCGCGACGACCGCCCTTCGAGCGGCGGCCGACGGGGACCCCACCTACCGGCTGCGGGGGTCCGTGGTCGCCGCCTGGCGACAGGCCGCCGTGATCGACGTCGGCACGTGTCGGATCCTCCTCGAACCGGAGGCGGTCCGCACCGTCCAGACCGCGGACGGTCACGACGCCCTTGAGCGGTTCTCCGCCGACTTCGAGACCGTGCCCGTCGGGGCCGCGGGTGAGGCCGTCGGCCGGCTGCAGGTCGTGCCCGGCTACGAGTGGGACGCGTTCCACCAGCTCGACGCGCGCCGCGACTGGCACCTGCAGGGCGTGCTGCTCGTGCAGCGCCAGGCGCGGTTCTCGGA
>JASKZT010000350.1 GCA_030145965.1 Ornithinimicrobium sp. | reverse complement strand
TCGAGGCCCTCGACGACTGGCTCGCCGACGCCCCCGCGAGCGTCCCGGCGGTGCAGCCGTGGCCGGTCGAGGTCGAGGGCGTCCTGCTCATGCGCTGCCCCGTCGACCGCCGCCCCGTCGACCATGCCCGCGCAGACACCGCGGCCGCGGACCCCGGCCCTGCGGGGGACGAGGTATGAGGTCCGCCGGCCCGGCGGACCCGTCGTGGCAGGGCGGCGCCTGGGGCGCTCGCGCCCACTGCGTGCTCTGCGCCAACCCCTCCCCGATGACCCTGGAGGGGACCAACACCTGGGTCCTCGCCGAGCCCGGCTCGGCCGAGGTGGTCGTCGTCGACCCCGGGCCGCTGGACGAGGGCCACCTGCGGACCGTGCTCGACCACGTCGCGGGGCGCGACGCCCGGGTGGCGCTCACGCTGCTCACCCACGGGCACGCCGACCACGCCGAGTCCGCCGGCCGCTGGGCCGGGCTCACGGGGGCACCGGTGCGGGCCGTCGGCCGCGGGCACGACGACCTCGCGGCGGGGGAGATCCTGCGCGTCGGCGACCTGGAGCTGCTCGTCGTGCCCACCCCGGGGCACACCGGTGACTCCGTGTCCTTCCTCCTGCCCTCCGAGCAGGTCCTGCTCACCGGCGACACCGTCCTCGGCCGCGGCACGACCGTCGTGGCCTACCCCGACGGCGACCTCACCTCCTACCTGGCGTCCCTGGAGCGCCTGCGGAGGCTCACCGGGTCGGGGGCGGCGACGAGCATCGCGCCCGGGCACGGGCCCGTCGTGCCGGACGCCGCCGGGACCGTGGAGCACTACCTGCGGCACCGGCAGGAGCGGCTGGAGCAGGTGCGCCTGGCCGTGGAGGAGATCGGGCAGGAGCCCGCGACGAACCGGTCGCCGGGGCCCGACCTCGCCGACCTGGTGGTGGAACGGGTCTACGCCGACGTGCCGCGCGCGGTGTGGCCCGCCGCACGCCTCAGCGTCCTGGCCCAGCTGGACTACCTGGGCCGGCTCGCGGGCTGAGCCTCAGCGGGCGCGGCGACGCAGGCGGTCGACGTCCAGCAGCGTGACCGACTTGGCCCCGAGGGTGACCCACCCGCGCTGGGCGAAGTCGGCCAGCGCCTTGTTCACCGTCTCGCGGCTGGCGCCGACGAGCTGGGCGAGCTCCTCCTGGGTGAGCTCGTGCGCGACGAGCAGGCCGTTCTCGGTGCGCCGGCCGAACCGGTCGGACAGGTCGAGCAGGGCCTTGGCCACCCGGCCGGGGACGTCGGTGAAGACGAGGTCGGAGATGCCCTCGTTGGTGCGGCGCAACCGGTGCGCCAGGCCCGCGAGCATCTGCATGGCGACCTCGGGGTGGTCGCCGAGGAAGACCCGCAGCGCGTCGTTGCCGAGGGAGACGAGCTCGGTGTTGGAGACGACGTAGGCGGTGGAGAGCCGGGGGCCGGGGTCGAAGAGGCTGAGCTCGCCGAACATCTCACCGGGGCCGAGCACCGAGAGCAGGCTCTCCCGGCCGTCGGCCGACCCCCGCGCGAGCTTCACCTTGCCGGTGACGATGACGTGGAGCGAGTCGCCCTTGTCACCCTCCCGGAAGACGGTCTCACCCCGTGACAGCCGTCGCGGCGTCATCGAGTCGAACAGGCGCCGGGCGGACTCCTCGTCGAGCGCGGAGAACAGCGGCGCCTTCATCACCACATGACGATCCACGCGCCCCATAGTGCCATCCCGGCCCCGGCCGGGGTGCCGCGGGGTGTGTCGCGCGTCACGTCTACCCTGGGGCGGTGAGCAGCGACGACGCAGGGACCGCCGCAGGGACGCCGACCGGGGAGTCCCCGCTGGCCCTGACCCGCCGGGCCCGGCGCATCTACCGGCTCCTGGGCGAGCGCTACCCGGACGCGCGGGCCGAGCTCGACTTCACCGACGCCTACCAGCTGCTCGTCGCGACCGTGCTGTCGGCGCAGACGACCGACCTGCGGGTCAACGGGGTCACCCCGACCCTCTTCGCCCGCTACCCCGACGCGCGCGCCCTGGCCGCCGCGGACCGCAGCGAGGTCGAGACGATCATCCAGCCGACCGGGTTCTTCCGCGCCAAGACCGACAGCCTGCTCAAGCTCGCCTCCGCCCTCGTCGAGCGGCACGACGGCCAGGTCCCCGGCCGGCTGCGCGACCTCGTCCTGCTTCCCGGCGTCGGGCGCAAGACGGCCAACGTGGTCCTGGGCAACGCCTTCGGCGTCCCCGGCATCACGGTCGACACCCACTTCGGCCGGCTCGCCCGGCGCTTCGGGTGGACCGCCCAGGACGACCCGGTCAAGGTCGAGCACGAGGTCGGGGCGCTCTTCCCGCGCAAGGAGTGGACGCAGCTGTCCCACGTCGTCATCTTCCACGGGCGGCGCACCTGCCACGCCCGCAACCCCGCGTGCGGGGCGTGCCCGGTGGCTGCGCTGTGCCCGGCCTACGGCGCCGGGGAGACCGACCCGGCCAAGGCGCACAAGCTGCTGCGCACCGGCCCCCGCGCGTGAGCGGGGACCGGCCGCCCGGCTGGCTCACCGCGTTCGCCGACTCCGTCCCGGCGATCGGCGGCGAGCGGTTCAGCCGCTTCCTGCCGCCGCCCGAGGGCGGGCGCCGGCAGTCGGCCGTCCTCGTGCTCTTCGCCCCGGGCGACGCCGGGTCGGGGCCGCAGGATGCGACGGTCGTCGTCACCGAGCGGGCGCACAGCATGCGCTCGCACGCCGGGCAGCCGGCCTTCCCCGGTGGCGGCATCGAGGACGGCGACGCCCACCCGGCGGCGACGGCGCTGCGCGAGGCGTGGGAGGAGGTCGACCTGGACCCCGCGACGGTGGACGTCCTCGCCGACCTACCGACGCTGCACATCCCCGTCAGCGGGTATGACGTGACGCCCGTGCTGGGCTGGTGGCGCGAGCCGGACCCCTCGTCCCTGTGGGCCAAGGACGAGCGCGAGGTGGCCCGGGTGCTCCAGCCCTCCGTCGCGTGGCTGACGGAGCCCGAGCACCGGTTCACGGTGCGTCACCCCAGCGGGTTCACCGGGCCGGGCTGGGAGGTCGACGGGCTGCTGGTCTGGGGGTTCACCGCCGGCCTGCTCGACCGGATCCTCGACCTCGCCGGGGTGGCGCCGCCGTGGGACCGCTCCCGCGTGCGCGAGCTGCCCGCCTGAGGGGGTCCGGCGGAGCGGTGGGTCAGCGGGGGGCGGGGGTGGCGCCCGCGCCCGGCTGCAGCTCGCGGTCCGCGGGAGTCGTGGGGGAGCGGAGCTGGGCCGGAGCGTGCTTGAGCGCCTCGACGGTCTGCTGGGCGTTCTCGATCGCGAGCTCCGGCTTGCCCTTCACCTGGGTCACCTGCTTCTTGCCGACGAGAGCCAGGATGCCCGCCGCGATGAAGAGCACGGTGGCGACGATGAGGAGCCCGGCCCACCAGCCGAGCCAGATCGCGATCACGCCCGCGAGCCCCAGGAGGAGCAGGCCGAGCCCGTAGAGGGCCAGCACGCCCGCCCCGACGAGGAGGCCCGCACCCTTGCCCGCGTGCGCGACGTCCTGCTTGATCTCTGCCTTGGCCAGCTCGACCTCGCCGCGCACGATCTGCGACAGGTCCGTCGACACGTCGCTGACGAGCTGTCCGAGGGAGCGCTCGCCGGTGGTGCCCAGGAGGGGCTGCTGCTTGCCGGGGTCAACGGGGGTTGCCATGCGTCGGATGCTAGCGCGCGGGTAGGCGGGGCGCAGGTCCGAGCGGGTGCGCCCACGTGCCGGGGTCGTGGGGCGGGCGCCGCGGCACGGCCGTTCCCGGCTCGCAGCGGCCGAACGCGGTGCCCTGGTGGGACAGTACGGTGTCCGCCCAGCACCCCCTGTTTAGTGCCGGGCGGACACCGCGTCGACTCTCCGGTCCCGTGACAGCCGGCGGGGCCTCTCCCGAAGGGGGCCGCCTCGTCGATGGTCCCAGTGTGCCACCGTGCCCACAGCCGTACCAGCCAGATATGGTCAAGGTTTGTTAAAGACCTCCGGGGGCCGTCCCGAACGCGCTCTCCCTAGAGTGGGCGGGTGAGCACACCGGCCGTCGACGCCCTGCGTGACCTCTCCTCCCTCCCCGGCGTCGAGGACGGTGTCGAGGCGGCGCGCGAGGCCTGCACCCAGCTGCGCTGGCACCAGGCGCTGCGGCGCCGGATCCCCGAGGCCGCCGCCGAGTCCAGGGTCCGCGGCGCCGCGGCCAGCGCGCTCCTGGAGGGGGCGGAGCCGGCCGGGTCGGAGGCGAGCACGTCGCTGGTCCGAGACCTCATGCGCGGCGCGCTGGACTGGGACGCCCGTGCGGACGACCCGGTGTGGCGCGTCCTGGCGGGCACCGTGCGCGCGACCGCCGCCACCGAGCACCTCGGCGCGACCAGCCTGCGGGCCCCGGCCCAGGTCCTGGCCGGCCTCCACACGGCGACGGCGGGAGAGCTGCTGCCGATGAGCCAGGTGGGGCGACCCCGGCGGCAGGGGGAGGAGTGCCGCGAGTGGTCCGAGCTCGGGCCGGCGCCCGACCCGGCGCAGGTGAGCGCCCGCCTGGACCTGGTGCACGAGCTCCTCGCCGCGGTCCCCGTCGGCCGCACGCCGGTCCTGATCGTGGCCGCCGTCGCGCACGCCGAGATCGTCGCGTCCCGTCCCTTCGTCGTCGGCAACGGCGTCGTCGCGCGGGCGCTGGAGCGGGTGGTCCTGCGGGCGGGGGGCCTGGACCCGACCGGGGTGGCCGTCCCGGAGGTGGGTCACGCCGACCGGGCCGGCAGCGACTACCGGGGCGCGCTGTCGGCCTACGCCGCGGGCACCCCCGACGGTGTGCGCCTGTGGCTGCTCCACTGCACCGACGCCGTGCGCCGGGCCGCCGCCGAGGGCACCCGCATCGCCGACGCGGTCCTCGCCGGACGCCTCCAGGACTGACGTCGCGAGCTGGCCGGCCCCCGCCCGCGGTGCCCGCTGCGTCGACGGCGCGGAGGAGGGCATACGCCGCGTGAACGGCGGGTTGACCTGCGGTGTCCGCGAGGTGTCGACCGGCGTCACCGTGGCTTGCACCGCCTCTTCCGGGCGTGACATACTCATCGGACAGCGCTCCTCGCAAGAGTCGCAGCGCGGGTGCTCGGGACCATCCCCCCCTGGTCTCGGGCGCCGACGGCCCCGGCTTCCCCCCCGCCGGGGCCGTCCCCTGTTCACCACCCGTTCCTGCCGCTCGGTCGCGCAGCGTGACCGGCCTCTGCCGCGTCCGAGGATCCACACGGTCGGGCGGTGCCGGTCCGGTGTCCACAGCCCGGGCGACGGCCCTTGGCGGCCCGGGCGTCCCTGACGAGGGTGGGGGCATGGACCTGCCACGCACCTTCGTCATCGGGCTGTGCGGAGCCTCGGGCGGGCTCGGCACGAGCTCCCTGGCGGCTGCGGTCTCCGGGCTGGCCGCCGGCCTGGGCCGGGGCACCCTGCTCGTCGACCTCCTGCCGAACGGGGGCGGTCTCGACCAGCTGGCGGGCTGCGCCCACGAGCCGGGGCAGCGCTGGCCGTCGCGCGAGGACGGCATGCTCTGGCTGTCGGCGGCCGACCTGCCGCGGGCGGGCGGGGTGCGGGTGCTCAGCCAGCGGGGGGCGGTGCTGCCCGTCCCGCCGCTGGGGCCCGTGGCGCTCCGCGCCGTCGAGAGGATGGCGGCCCGGCACCCGGTGACCGTGCTCGACCTGCCCCGGCCCGACCATCCGCGCGCAGACCGGTGGTGGGGGCTGTGCGGCACCGTCGTCCTCGTCGCCGGCGACACCCCGCCGCAGGTCTGCGCCGCGCTGGTGGTCCGGGCGCTCGCCCCGAGGCTCACCGGGCTCGTGGTGCGCCGGAGCTCGGGCACGGCGGGGCTCGACCCGGTCGACGTGGCGCAGGTCCTGGGTCTGGAGCTGCTGGCCCAGGTGCCCTCGGACCCGTCGGTGCCCCGCGCCGTCCTCGAGGAGCTGCCGCCCGGGTCGGGGGCCGGTCCGGTCCGCGACGCCGCGGCTGCGGTGCTCGCGACGGGCCTCGACAGCGCGCGGGGGGCGGCGTGATCGCCGGTGAGGAGCGCGCGGCCGTGGCGGCGGCTCTCGGGCCCCTCGCGGCCCAGCTCGCGGACGACAGGGTGACCGACATCCTCGTCAACGGCTCGAGCGGCGTGTGGGTGGACCGGGGCTGCGGCGTCGAGGCGGTCGTGAGCCCGCTCTCCGACGAGCGCACGGTCCGCCGCCTCGCCGTCCGCCTGGCCGGGATGGCGGGTCAGCGGCTCGACGAGGCCAGCCCGTGGGTGGACGGCCTGCTCCCCGGCGGCATCCGCCTGCACGCCGTCCTCCCACCGCTCGTCGCCGGTGGCGCCCACGTCAGCCTGCGCGTGCCGCGGCGGACCGGCCCCACCCTGGAGGACCTCCGGCGCTGGGGGGCGGTCGACCTCGTCGCCACCACGGTGCTCGAGGCGGTCGTCACGGCCCGTGCCTCCTTCGTCGTGAGCGGCGGCACGGGGTCGGGCAAGACCACCGTCCTCGCCGCGATGCTGGCGCAGGTCCCGCCGGGCGAGCGCATCGCGGTCGTCGAGGACGTGCGCGAGCTGCACGTCGACCATCCCCACGTCGTGCACCTGCAGGGCCGGAGCAACAACGTCGAGGGGCGCGGCGAGGTCACGCTGACCACGCTCGTGCGCCAGAGCCTGCGGATGCGGCCCGACCGGGTCGTCCTGGGCGAGGTCCGCGGGGCGGAGGTCCGCGAGCTGCTCGCGGCGCTCAACACGGGGCACGAGGGAGGGTGCGGCACGGTCCACGCCAACGCCGCCGCCGACGTCGTCAGCCGGTTCGAGGCTCTGGGCGCCCTGGCCGGCATGACCCCGGCAGCCGTTCACGCCCAGCTCGCGAGCGCCGTGGAGGTCGTCCTCCACGTCACCCGGGGGGCCGACGGCACCCGCTCGGTCACCGAGGTGGCCCTCCTCGTGCCTGTCTCCGGCGTGGTCCGGGCCGTGCCGGCCCTCACCGGTCGACCGGGACGGTGGTCCGCCGGGCCGGCCTGGTCCCACCTCCTGCTCCGCCTCGGCCTGCCCGACGTGACCGCCCCTGCGGACCTGGCCGCTCCCGACCTCGCCATCCGGGACAGCCCGGCCGTCGCGGGGCGGGGGGACGTGCCGTGAGCGCCACCTCGGCCCTGGGGCCCGCTCTGCTCGGCGCCGTGCTGGCCGCGCTCGCCGTCCTCGTCTGGCC
>JASKZT010000342.1 GCA_030145965.1 Ornithinimicrobium sp. | reverse complement strand
TGGTGTCCCGCACCGTCTTCATGCCGGCGATGTCGCGGCGCAGCTTGGAGATACGGCTGTTGATCCGCCGCCGGTCCAGCTCGATCTTCGTCTCGCCGGGGCCGCGGGAGCCGATTCCCTCGCCGCCGGCGACCCGGCCACCGGCCTGGCGCGACATCGACTCGCCCCAGCCGCGCAGGCGCGGCAGGAGGTACTGCAGCTGGGCCAGCTCGACCTGGGCGCGGCCCTCCCGGCTCTTGGCGTGCTGGGCGAAGATGTCCAGGATGAGGGCGGTCCGGTCGATGACCTTGACCTTGACGACGTCCTCCAGCGCGCGGCGCTGGGACGGGCCCAGCTCGCCGTCGCAGATGACGGTGTCGGCGCCCTCCGCGGCGACGATGTCGCGCAGCTCCTTGGCCTTGCCCGAGCCGAGGTAGGTGGCCGGGTCGGGCTTGAGGCGGCGCTGGACGACGCCGTCGAGCACGGTCGAGCCGGCGGTCTCGGCGAGCGCGGCCAGCTCGCGCAGGGAGTTCTCCGCGTCCTCGACGGTGGTCCGGCCGTCGTCGGTCCAGACCGCGGCCAGGACGACCCGCTCCAGGCGCAGCTGGCGGTACTCGACCTCGGTGACGTCCTCGAGCTCGGTGGACAGCCCGGCGACGCGGCGCAGCGACGCGCGCTCCTCGCGCTCGAGCTGGTCGCCGTCAACGCTGCCGCTGCCGTCCAGCTCGTCCTCGCCCCAGGTGCCCCACTCCTCGTCGGCCTGGCCGACCTCGTCGCCGCGGCCCTGCGACAGGGCCTCGGCGCGACGCTCCAGGAAGCTCGAACGACGGGTCTCGGTGGGATCGTGCGGGTGGGTCATGGTCTCCTTCGAGAGAGGCTCGGTGCGAGAGGAAGGAGCCGACGCGTGCCGGCCCGTCCCCTCCACTGTGTCACCGGTCAACGCGCGAGGCCACCGGTTTCTGCCCGCGGCCGCCGCCCGGCCGCGACGCTCCTACACTCGGCGCGTGAGCCAGGAGCACTACTTCACCGCCCGTCCGGCGTCCGACGACCAGCTGCGCACGGTGCCCGTCCGGCTCGCGGGTCGGGACGTCGAGGTCGTCACGGCCGGCGGCGTCTTCTCCCCCGACGGCGTGGACAAGGGCACCCGGGTCCTGCTCGAGGAGGCTCCCCCACCCCCGGCGGAGGGGACCTTCCTCGACCTCGGCTGCGGCTGGGGCCCGCTGGCCCTCACCCTCGGCCTGACCTCGCCGGGGGCGACCGTCCACGCCGTCGACGTCAACGAGCGCGCGCTGGACCTGTGCCGGCGCAACGCCGAGCGGCTGGGGTGCGGGGGCGTCGTGGCCTCGACGCCCGACGCGGTCCCCGTGGACGCGACCTTCGACCTGGTGTGGTCCAACCCCCCGATCCGGGTCGGCAAGGCGGTCCTGCACGACCTGCTCACGACGTGGCTGCCGCGCCTGACCCCCGGGGAGGCGAGCGTCGCCTACCTCGTCGTGCAGAAGAACCTCGGCGCCGACTCGCTCCAGGCATGGCTGCGCGCGGCGCTGCCGCCGCTCATGGGTCCGGTCCAGGTGGCGCGGGAGGGCAGCAGCAAGGGCTTCCGCGTGCTCAGCGTGCGCCGCGGATGAGGCCAAGGGCCCGGTCGAGCAGGTCGGGCGCGTCGTGCTCGAGCCAGACGACGCGCGGGTCGGGGCCGAACCACCGCTCCTGGCGCCGGGCGAGGCGGCGCGTGGCCACGACCGTCTCCGCCACCGCCTCCTCCTGCGTCAGCTCCCCGTCGAGCTGGCGCAGCGCCTGGGCGTAGCCGACGGCGCGCGGCGCCGTGCGCCCCTCGCGCAGCCCACGGCCCACGAGGCCCTGCACCTCCTCGACCAGCCCGGCGCGCCACATGCCGGCCGCCCGTCGCGCGACCCGCTCGTCGAGCACCTCGCGGTCGGCCCGCAGGCCGAGGACCACCGTCGGCTCGACCAGCTCGCGCGTCGGCATGGTGGCGCTGAAGGGGCGCCCGGTCAGCTCGACGACCTCCAGCGCGCGCACGAGCCGCCGGCCGTTGCGGGGCTCGATGGCCGCCGCGGCCACGGGGTCGCTCTCGCCGAGGAGCGCGTGCAGCCGCTCCGGCCCCACGCGCGCCAGCTCCTCCTCCCACCGCCCCCGCACCTCCGGGTCGGTGGGGGGGATCTCCAGCCGGTCCAGCAGCGCCCGCACGTAGAGCCCGGAGCCGCCCACCACCACGGGGACCGCCCCGCGCCCCCGGATGGCGGCGAGGTCGGCACGCGCCGCCTCCTGGTAGGCCGCGACGCTGGCCTCCTCGGTCACGTCGAGCACGTCCAGCTGGTGGTGGGGTATGCCGCGGCGCTCGACGGGCGGAAGCTTGGCCGTGCCGACGTCCATGCCGCGGTAGAGCTGCGAGGCGTCGGCGTTGACGACCTCGCCGCCCAGCGCCAGCGCCAGCGCCACGCCGAGGTCGGACTTGCCGGTGGCGGTGGGCCCGACGACGGCGACGACGGGCGGGTCGTCTCCGGTTGTCGCTCGGCACGGCACTGCGGCAGTCTGGCACGCATGAGCGACCAGACCAACGGAACCGACGACGGCCTCGGCCGTGCACCCTCGTTCGTCGGGGGCGCCTTCGGCGTGACCAGCCGCGAGCTGGAGGGAGACGCCGCCGACGACCCGGTGGCCGCCTTCGGGGAGGTCGAGGACGCGGAGGACACCGGCCCCGACGTCACGGCCGCGGCCGACGTGCCGTCCCACCTCCAGGAGGACGTCAGCCTGTCCCGGGAGGAGGCCGGGCCGGCCGACGTCGAGGGTGCCGGGGACGAGCCGTCCCCCGGCGAGCGCAACGAGCCGGTCTAGCCACCGCCCCTCCGGCGCCGCACCCCCTACCCTGAGCGGCATGCCGGAGACTCCGATCGAGGTCCACATCATCGCCGACTCCACCGGCGACACGGCAGCGCGCGTCGCGCGGGCCGCGGCGGCGCAGTACGTCGGCTACGACGTGCGGATCATCCGTCACCCGCGCCAGTCCACCGTCGAGGGCCTGCACGACGCCTTCGCCCGCATGCACCCGCAGCGCGCGCGGACGGTCGTCTTCTCCACGGTCGTCAACGAGAGCCTGCGCCAGCACGTGCGCCAGCTGTGCGCAGAGCGGTCGCTGCCGCACGCCGACCTGCTCGAGCAGGCCGTGGGGGCGCTGCGCGACGCGACCGGCCAGGACCCGGAGCGGGTCGTGCGGCCGGTCGGCGTGAGCGAGGACTACTTCAAGCGGGTCCAGGCGATGGAGTTCTCGATCGCCAACGACGACGGCCACCTGCAGAACCACCTGCGCGAGGCCGACATCGTCCTCATCGGGGTGAGCCGGTCGGGCAAGACGCCGCTGTCGATGTACCTGGGCTACCTCGGCTACAAGACCGCCAACATCCCGCTCGTGCCGGGCATCCCCGTGCCGCCGGAGCTGCACCAGGTGCAGCGCTACAAGATCGTCGGCCTCACGATCGACCCCGAGCGCCTGGCCGAGATCCGCACCCGCCGCGTGCGCGCGATGGGCGCCCACGCGATCCAGCGCGACGGGTACACCGAGCTGGTCAAGATCTTCGACGAGCTCGACGAGGTCTCGACCGTCCAGCGCAGCCTCGGCTGCCCCGTCATCGACACGACGACCCTCGCCCTCGAGGAGGCCGCCGGACGCGTCATCGAGGTGGTCCAGCGCCGCAGGGAGGCC
This sequence comes from Ornithinimicrobium sp., assembly GCA_030145965.1. Lineage (GTDB taxonomy): Bacteria > Actinomycetota > Actinomycetes > Actinomycetales > Dermatophilaceae > Ornithinicoccus. Next base: position 2,025 of record JASKZT010000342.1, on the reverse strand, counting down.
GTTCAGGGGCGGTGAGCCCATGAGCGCTAACCTCAGCACCAGGGCCGCGGGCCCAGGACGACGTTTCACCGGAGAACGGAGCCGACATGAGCGAGACCACCTACCTCTACGACATGTCCGAGGGGAACGCGTCGATGCGCACCGTCCTCGGCGGCAAGGGGGCCAACCTGGCCGAGATGAAGCGCCTGGGGATCCCCGTGCCGGACGGCTTCACCGTGAGCACCGCCGCGTGCGTGGCGACCATGGAGGCGAAGGGCGACTGGCCCGAGACGCTCTGGGAGGACATCCAGGCCGCTCTGGCCCGCCTCGAGGAGCGCACCGGCCGCACCCTCGGCGGGACGGAGAAGCCGCTCCTGCTCTCCGTCCGCTCCGGCGCCGTGCACTCGATGCCCGGGATGATGGACACGATCCTCAACCTCGGCATCGGCGACGAGACCGTCGAGGCCCTGGGCGCCGAGTCCGACAACCCCCGCTTCGCCTGGGACTCCTACCGCCGCTTCCTGCAGATGTACGGCGAGGTGGTCGAGGGCGTCTCCCCCCACCTCTACGAGGACGAGCTCACCGCCCTCAAGGCCCGCCGCGGGGTCGAGCAGGACACCGACCTGACCACCGAGGACCTGCAGGCGCTCGTGGCGACGTTCAAGGACCTCTCGCGCCGCGAGCTCGGCCGGGACCTGCCCGCGGACCCGCGGGAGCAGCTGCGCGGTGCCGTCGACGCCGTCTTCCGCTCCTGGGACACCCCGCGCGCCCGCGTGTACCGCCGTGCCAACGCCATCCCCGACGACCTCGGCACCGCGGTCAACGTCATGCAGATGGTCTTCGGCAACCGCGGCGACACCTCCGCGACCGGCGTCTGCTTCACCCGCAACCCCTCCACGGGCGCCCACGAGCTCTACGGCGAGTTCCTTCTCAACGCCCAGGGCGAGGACGTCGTCGCCGGCATCCGCACCCCGCGCCCGCTGGCGGAGATGGAGCAGGCCCTGCCCGAGGCCTACGCCCAGCTCATGCAGACCATGCGCGACCTGGAGTCGCACTACAAGGACATGCAGGACATCGAGTTCACGGTCGAGGAGGGCACCCTCTACCTGCTGCAGACGCGCAGCGGCAAGCGCACCGCCGCCGCGGCCCTCAAGGTCGCCCGCGACATGGTCGAGGAGGGTGTGCTGACCCGCGAGGAGGCCCTGCACCGCGTCGAGCCGGTCCAGCTCGACCAGCTGCTGCACCCGGCGATCGACCCCGACCACGGGCGCTCCCCGGTCACCCGCGGCCTGCCCGCCTCCCCGGGCGCCGCCGTCGGGGCCGTCGTCTTCGACGCCGACAGCGCTGCCGAGCGCGGCCACGCCGGCGAGCAGGTCGTCCTCGTCCGCTACGAGACGACCCCGGACGACATCCACGGCGTCATCGGCGCCCAGGGCATCCTCACCGCGCACGGGGGTATGACGTCGCACGCGGCCGTCGTCGCCCGCGGCATGGGCAAGCCCTGCGTCGCCGGGGCCCACGCGGTCCGCATCAACACCGCGGACCGGACCCTCACCGTCGGCGAGCACGTCTTCGCCGAGGGCGACGTCATCACCCTGGACGGCTCCACCGGCGACGTCTACGGCGAGGCGCTGGAGCTGGTGCCGCCGCAGATCAACGAGGACTTCAGCGCGATCGTCGGCTGGTCCGACGAGATCCGCCGCCTCGGGGTGCGGGCCAACGCCGACACGGCCGAGGACGCCGCCAAGGCGCGCGAGCTCGGGGCCGAGGGCATCGGGCTGTGCCGCACCGAGCACATGTTCATGGCCGCCGACCGTCTCCCCGCCGTGCGCCGGATGATCCTGGCCGAGACGCAGGAGGAGCGAGCCGAGGCGCTGGAGCAGATCCTGCCGATGCAGCAGGAGGACTTCGAGGGCATCTTCACGGCGATGCGCGGCCTGCCCGTCACGGTGCGGCTGCTCGACCCGCCGCTGCACGAGTTCCTGCCCGACCTGGTCGAGCAGTCCCTCCTCGTCCAGCGCCTGGAGCTGACCGGCGGCGACGCCG
>JASKZT010000341.1 GCA_030145965.1 Ornithinimicrobium sp. | reverse complement strand
CGATCTGGACGTCGTGGGCGTAGTCGGTCACGCCGTCGTTGCGGCCGAGGTCGACGGGCTGCTCGTAGACCTTGGGCTTCTTGGGGTTGCGGATGTCGGTGACGAAGATCGGCCGCCCGTCCCAGTCCTCCGGCTGCCAGTCGGCCGGGCGGGGGCCGCCGGACCACAGGTACTGGCAGTCGTTGATGCACGTCGTCGTGTGGCCCGCGGGCACCTCGGTGTAGCTGAGGACCTGGAGGTCGTCCGGGTGCCTGGCGTCCACGATGTAGACGCCGGACTCGCCCGTGGCCTGGTTCTGGCCGAAGGCGCGCGGGTCGCGCGACATGAAGACGAGCTTGCGCTTCGGGTCGACGTCCATGTCCTCGTTCTGCCAGAAGCCCGGCATGTCGATGGAGTCGAGGGCCACCGGGTTCTCGGCGTCGGTGACGTCGTAGGACTTGAGGCCGAAGCGCCCGGTCACGAACATGACCTTCTGCTTCGCGCCGTAGTCGATGAAGTTGATCGCGGTCGCGCCGACGGCCTCGGGCAGCTGGCCGATGAACTCGACGTTGTCGAAGGCTCCGGTCGGCTGGTCGGTGGCCATCGTCCCGGCCGGAACGGTGGCGGCGGAGGCGACGGTGCCGGTGGCGGCGAGCTCACGCTCGGCCGCCATGGCCATCTCCTCCTTGAAGTCGTCGGTGCACGCGAGCGCGACCACCGGCGTCATCGCCAGGCCGAAGGCCGCCGCGACGCTGATGACGCCCCGGCGCAGCGCGAGCTGCCCTCGGAGGCGTGGGTGAGGCAAAGACATCGTTGTCCTTTCTGCTGCAGGATGCCGCCCCAGGGGTGTGGGCGGCGAGTGCAGCCTCCCGGACGGCGTGAGAACCGTCAAGCACCGCCCGCGGGCGCGAGGGCGGCGAGCGCCGCGTCGGCCCGGTCGAGCGCGAAGCGGTCGAGGGTCGAAGTGGAGGCGAGCACCTCGCCCGCGCCGGTGCGCTCGACGAGCCGGGTGAGGCGCTCGGCGACCTGGTCGGCGGTGCCGTGCACGGCCAGCGCGAGCTGGCGCTCGACCTCCTCCTCCTGGCGGGCGCCCATCCGGGCGGGCGGCCGGGGCCGCAGCGGCGGGAACGCACCCGTCACCCGGGACTCGGCCATCGCCCACGCCTCGGGCAGGAGCAGCGCGCGGGCCTCGTCGGCGGTGCTGGCGACCATGACGTCCAGGCTGACCACCACGTGCGGCGCCGCCCCCGGCGTGCGGGGTCGGAAGGCGGCGCGGTAGTCGTCCAGACCGGTGGTGTCGCCGTGCAGCAGCGGCCCGCCGACGACGACCGGCAGGCCGAGGGCGGCCGCGACCGCGAGCCCGGAGCCGGTGGCGAGCACGAGGACGGGCGGCGGCTCGACGCCGGTGGGCATGACGGTCACCGGGCCCTCGTCGTCGAGGTAGGCGAGCAGCTCGGCCAGGTCCTCGGCGAACCTGTCGGATCCGTAGCGCTCCACCCGAAGGGCGCGGCGGACGGGCGCGGTGAAGCCGAGCGAGCGGCCGACGCCGAGGTCGACGCGCCCAGGGTGCAGCGCGGCCAGCATCCGCGCCTGCTCGGCCACGACGAGCGGGCTGTGGTTGGGCAGCATGACCCCGCCCGACCCGACCCGGATCTGGGAGGTCGCGGCCGCCACGGCGGCCATGAGCACCGGCGGGCTGCCGCTGGCGATCCCCGGCACCGCGTGGTGCTCGGCCACCCAGAAGCGGCGGTAGCCCCGCTGCTCGGCCCGTCGGGCCCGCTCGACCGTGGCGCGCAGCGCGGCCGCGGGCGGCTCGCCCTCGCGGGTGCGGGAGCGGTCGAGCAGCGAGACGGGAACCGTCAGGCGGGGTGCGCTCGGTGCGATGGTGCTGTTCATGTCCTCCTTGCTCCGCGTCGTGCAGAGCCCGCCCGGTCGTGGGTGAGCCGTCCGCGCCGGTCAGCCGGAGGTGGTCGAGGGCCGCGCGCGGTAGAGCAGGTCGGCGTGGTCGGGGTGCCGGTCGATCCAGGCCTTGATGAAGGGGCAGATGGCCAGCACGCTGTGCGTGCCCTCCGCCCGCACGTGGTCGAGGGCGGTGCGGGCCAGGGCGCCCCCGACGCCGCGGCCCTCGAAGGCCCGGTCGACCTCGGTGTGGGTGAAGACGTAGAGCTCGTGGGTCCGCTGGTACTCGGCGAAGCCTGCGGGGCGACCGTCGACGGTCGCCTCGAAGCGGTGGCGGTCGGGCGCGTGCGTCACGCTGACGTCGGTCATGGACGGAGTCTGGCACGCTGGGCCCCATGAGCGAGGGCGCGCCGGAGCCGCTGAGCGGCAGGACCTTCCGGGACCGGACGTTGCGCGGCTCGCGCTTCGCCGGGTGCGACCTCTCCGGGGTCGTCGTGCGGGGCAGCGACGTGGCCGGGATGGAGATCGACTCCCCCTGGCTGCTGGAGGGCGGCAACGTTCTGCTCGTCAACGGTGTGGACGTCGTGCCGCTCGTCGACGCCGAGCTCGACCGGCGCTTCCCCGGCCGGGGGCTGCGGGGAGCGACGACCCCGGCCGGCCTGCGCGACGCGTGGGCGGCGCTCGAGGGCGCGTGGGCAGCGACGCTGGCCCGCGCCGGGACGATGCCGGCCGGCACCGTCGACGCCTCGGTCCAGGGCGAGTGGTCCCTGGCCCAGACGCTGCGCCACCTCGTGCTGGCCACCGACCTGTGGCTCGGCCGGGCGGTCCTCGGGCAGGAGCATCCCTTCCACGCCGTGGGCCTGCGTGACGACAGCGCGAGCGCGGCCTTCGAGGGCGTCCCCCTCGCCACCACCCCGCCCTCCTGGGAGGAGGTGCTCGAGGCCCGCGCCGGCCGACAGGCGATGGTCCGCGACGTCCTGGCCGCCGTCACCGTCGAACGGCTCGCCGAGAGCCGCCCGAACCCGCACGACCCCGCCCACCTCGAGACGGTCCTCTCGTGCCTGCGCACGATCCTGGAGGAGGAGTGGGAGCACCACCGCTACGCGGTTCGCGACCTGGACATGCTGGCGGCAGGTCCGGGCCGGCCCTCGCCGTCAGCCTGAGGCGGGGCCCGGACCGGGGCGACCGCCACGCCGTGACCGGCGGATGCGAGGATGGACCCATGAAGGCCCTGATCATCGCCCTGCTCGTCCTCTGGCTCGTCTTCTCCGTCCTCGGGGCCGTCCTCGAGGGCCTGCTGTGGCTCCTGTGGATCGGCATCCTGGCCTTCGTCGCCACCGCCGCCTGGGGAGCGCTGACCCTGCGCAAGAAGGTCTAGCCGGCAGCGGGACCGTAGTCGGCGAAGAGCCGCCGGGCCGCCCCGTCCACCGTCACCCGGCCGCCGTAGGGCACGATCCACTGCGGTCGCGTGTGCCCGAAGGGCGGCCCGACGACGACCACCGCGTCGGGGTTGTAGCGGCCCACGACGGAGACCACGACGTCCCGCTGCTCCTCGCGCCGGGCCCGGCGCTCCCGCGCCGTCGGGCGCACGACGTGGTCGGACGTCGGCGGCCTCGCCGCCACCACCGCGTCCACGGCGGCGAGCAGGCCGCGCTCGCCGAGCGAGCGCAGGATCCAGCCCAGCTCGCGGGCCGGGATGAGCTCCTCGGAGGTCTCGAGGAGCAGCACCCCGCCGTCGAGGACGGACGGCGACGCCGGGAACCGCCCGGCGGTCAGGACCCACTGGAGCACCTCGGCGCAGCCGCCCCACGTGCGCCCGGTGACCGACCGCTCCGGGCCGGCCCAGGACCACGGCTCGGTCGGCTCGCGCGCGCCGTGCTCCGACAACGCCCTCGGGTCCTCCCAGCGCAGCCCGACGTCCTCGGACTCGCCCGGCTCGGTGAGCTCCAGGGTCTGGCCGGTCAGGAGCGCGGCGCGCAGCGACAGCGCGTGCACCGGGTCGACCTCCGGTCCCGGCCCGAGGTGGACCTGCGTGGACCCGCCGTAGAAGCCGGGCACCCCGTGGGTCCACATCCAGCTGAGGATGTTGGTGCTGTCGCTGTAGCCGAGGAAGGGCTTGGGGTCGGCCCGCAGCGCCTGCGCGTCGAGGAACGGGACCACCGTGATCTGGTCCTCCCCGCCGACCGTGGCGATGACCGCCCGCACCGAGGGGTCGGCGAACGCGGCGTTGAGGTCGGCGGCCCGGTCCTGGGGCGTGGCGTCCAGCCGGCGGGTCGTCGGCATCTCCACGGGCTCCAGCCCCGTGACCTCCCGCAGCCGCCGCACGGCCTGCTCGTGCACCGCGGGCGCGACCGCCGGCGCGGCGAAGGAGGGTGAGAGCACCGCGATCCGGTCGCCCGGCCGGGCCTTGGGCACGGTGAGGAGGTCCATGCAGGACGACCCTAACGGCTGACGGAGAGGGCGCGACGACGCCGGTCGGTCGTGGTGGCTGGCCGACGGGCAACCGCGGGGGCCGGTCCGGCGCGGACCTGCCCCCGGGCCCCTGCCGCACCGCTACCCCGGGCTGCCCGGCCCGTCGAGCATCGCGATGAGCGCGGCGCGGTGCCGACGGTAGGCGCGGCGTCCGGTCCTCGTCATGGTGTAGGTGGTCGTGCTGCCGCGTCCGTGGCCGGACTTGGTGACCGTGACGTAGCCCGCCGCCTGGAGGGCCGACATGTTCTTGGACAGGTCGGGGTCGGAGAGCCCGAGGTGGTCGCGCAGGAAGCTGAAGGCCACGCCCTCGGTGGCGTCGAGGATCGCCATCGCGGCCAGGCGCTTGGGGGCGTGGATGACCGGGTCGACCTCCGCGATGGGTGAGGTCACGCCAGGCGTCCCCGCACGCGGGCGACGGCGCGCGGGTAGAGGCGTCGCTCGTAGAGCCACACGACGACGAGGCTGGAGACGAACACCGTGCTCAGACCCACCCGCCACCCGCCGAGGACCCACAGCCCGGCCGAGAGGAGGGCCGCCGTGGCGATCCCGACGAAGAGCTGGGAGTAGGCGCGCCGCACCTCCGGCGGGGCGCTGCGCATGCGGGGCACCGCTCCGGCGCGGGAGTGGTGCCGGGCGTAGTAGGCCCCCAGCGCGAGGACGGCCACGAGCTGGACGCCGAGGCCCAGGGCGCCCGGGCCCCGCACGACCAGAAGCGGCCCCGCGACGATCGCGGTGCAGAACGCCGCCATGAAGAGGGGGTACCAGCTCTCCGACCGTGGCTCGTCGACGAAGGGGGCGGCCGCGGCACGCTCGGCCGCGCGGAGCTCCTGCTGCACGTCGTCCATGCGGCGATCACATCACATACTTTCCGCTTGTGCAAGTAACAAATTCCGCCCCGGGGCGCGCACCAGGGCGCGCGTCCGGAGCTCAGAAGTTGCTGGCCATGTTGGTGAAGCGGCTGTAGTGGCCCTGGAAGGCGGCGACGACGGTGTCGGTGGGGCCGTT
>JASKZT010000335.1 GCA_030145965.1 Ornithinimicrobium sp. | reverse complement strand
GTGGGGGGGGGGGGGGGGGGGGGGGTCCCGGGGGGGGTTTTGGGTTGCTTGGGGCCCCGGGGGGGGGGGGGGGGGGGGGGGGCCTGGGTGAACAGCACCCGGTCGAGGAACAGGTTGCGGTCACCGCGACCGCGCCGGTAGAGGTCGTTCACGAAGGCGATCCGCACTGCGTGCGAACCGGCGGCCCAGCGGCCCGGGATCCGGTAGTTGGTCCAGGTGGTGGCGCGGACGTAGCGGCTGCCGACGTAGCGGCCGTCGACGTAGACCACCATGCGGGGGGCACCGAGGTACTGGCGGCCGCGAGCCCGGACGACGAGGGTCGAGGAGGCGGCGGGGAGGGAGATGGCTCCGCGCGCGGAGCCGTTGCGGGACATGCGGCGGGCCTTGCCGGCCTCGGCGCGGGCGTCGGAGACGACCTTGCTGATCCGCCACGACGCGCTGAAGGCCTCACCCTCGCGGCTCGCGGTCGCCGCGGCGGCGGCCGGGGCGAGGACGACGGACAGGGCCGTGGACGCGACGAGCGCGCTCAGCGGGAGCAGGGTTGCCGTACGGGTGCGCATCGGGGTGGGGGGCCTTCCGGGTCGCCGTCCGAACTCAGTGACTAAGAGCAATGCTCCAGTTGCTGTAAGTAGTCGGAGCTGAACGGCCCCGTCTGAAGTCCCGATTCGGGGGCAGTCCGCCGCTTGCTGTATGTCGCCGGCGACACCTTGGGCTGGCGGCCAGGCCCCCTCGGAGGCAGCGGACGCCGGCCCGAACAGCACGGGCCGCGTGGCAACGGCGTCCGGGATGTGCTCGGCAGGCAGAGCGCGCACCTGAGGGGCGGAGAAGTGGTCGCCGGCCGCCGTGCGTGTGCCAGGCTGATCACGACCGGGACCGGGCGGCGGGGCGGGAGCGACCAGCGTGGCGATCGCGGCGGCGTACGTCCTCGGCGACGTCGACCTCGTCGTCCCGCTCGGCCGGGCGGGGGTGCCCGTCGTCCTGGTCAGCCCACCGGACGAGCCGGCCCGGCGCAGCCGGTACGTGCGGCGCTGGGTGCCGAGCGTCGACCACTGGGCGTCGCCCGAGCTGCTGGTGGACCTCCTGCTGGAGGCGGCCCGCGACGAGGCCGTCCGGCCGGTGCTGTTCCCGCAGACCGACGGCGACCTGCTGGCCCTCTCCCGGGGGCGGGGGCGGTTGGCCGGCACCTTCCACGTCCCGCTGGCCGACGCCGAGCTCGTCGAGGACCTCGCCGACAAGGCCCGCTTCGCCGGCCTGTGCGAGCGGCTCGACCTCCCGGTGCCCCCCACGCAGGTCCTGCAGCCCGATGAGGACGAGCCGGTGCGGCTCGACCTGCCGCTGGTCGTCAAGCCCACGACGCGCGGCGGCCTCGTGCGGCTGGGCGAGGCCGCCAAGGCGGTGCGGGTCGACACCCCGGAGCAGCTCGACGCCGTCCGGCAGCGGCTGCGCGCAGCCGGCGTCGTCGCGGTGGCGCAGGCGCGGGTCGAGGGCCCCGAGCAGCGGGTCGAGAGCTGGCACGGCTACGTCGACCCGGGCGGGCAGGTGGTGGCCGCGTTCACCGGCGTGAAGGTGCGGACCTGGCCGGCCCAGCACGGTCACTCGACCGTGCTCGCCACCACAGATCCGACCGGGGACGCCGCCGACGTGCGCGCGGCGAGCGAGGACGTCGTACGCCGTCTCGGGCTCACGGGCGTCGCGAAGCTGGACTGGAAGCGCGACTCGGCGGGGCGGCTGCACCTGCTGGAGGTCAACCCGCGCTTCACCCTCTGGCAGCACGTCGGAGCTCTGGCCGGCGTCGACCTCGCCGCTCTGGTGCACGCCGACTGCACCGGGCGGCCCCGACCCGCGGTCGGCCGGGCCCGCCCGGGTCTGGTCTGGTGCGACCCGGTGCGCGACCTGCGGGCGGTGCTCGCGCGCGAGCTGCCGGCGCGCAGGTGGCTGCGGACCGCGCTGACCTGCGACGCACGCAGCGGTGCCGCCGGGCTCGACGTGGGGCCGCTTGCCGCCCGGGTCGCCCTGCACCGCAGGCGGTCGAGGTGAGGTACGCCGTCGTCTCCGACGTGCACGGCAACCTGCACGCACTCGACGCAGTGGTCGCTGCCGCCGAGAGCGCGGGCGTCGACGGCTGGTTGTGCGCAGGCGACCTGGTCGGCTACGGCGCGTCGCCGGCGGAGTGCGTCGCTCGGCTGCGGGAGCTCGGGGCCGTCTGCGTGGCGGGCAACCACGAGCTGATGACGCTCGGCCGGCTCGACGCCAGCCGGGCCGGGGCCATGGCCAGGGCTGCCCTGGCCCCGACCAGGGACCGCCTCGACGACGAGACCGCGGCCTGGCTGGCCGCTCTGCCCGGCCGCGTGGAGGTCGACGGCGTGACCGTGGCGCACGGCTCACCCGACGACCCGGAGGAGTACGTGCGGTCGCCCGAGCGGGCCGGGGAGCTCGTCGCCGCCGTCCCCGGCCGTGGGCTCGTCCTCGGCCACACCCACCAGCCGTGGCTGTGGGAGGAGCAGCGCGGAACGGTGCTGCGGGACGGGACAGGTCGAGCCCGGCTGCAGGGTCGCTTCCTGCTCAACCCGGGCAGCGTCGGGCAGTCCCGGGCGGCGTCACCCGCTGCGCGCTTCGCCGTCCTCGACCTCGACCGTGGAGAGGTCGAGCTGCTCGCCGT
>JASKZT010000332.1 GCA_030145965.1 Ornithinimicrobium sp. | reverse complement strand
TGGCCCAGCGTGGTTTCCAGCTCGCCGAGGAGCTCGGCCTGCCGCTGCTCACGGTCATCGACACTCCTGGAGCGGATCTGTCGACGGAGTCGGAGAATGGTGGCATGGCCGGTGAGATCGCCCGCTGCCTCGCGGCCCTCGCGACCGTCGAGGTGCCCGTCGTGTCCGTCGTCCTGGGCGAGGGCACCGGCGGAGGCGCCCTGGCGCTCATGCCGGCCGACCGCACGGTCTGCGCCGAGCACGGCTGGATCGCACCGCTGCCGCCCGAGGGCGCCAGCGCGATCGTGCACCGCACCGGCGAGCGCGCGCCCGACATGGCCGAGTCGCACCGGATCCGGGCCGTGGACCTGATGCACCTGGGCGCGGTCGACGAGATCGTGCCTGAGCGACCCGACGCTGCGGACGAGCCGAAGGCGTTCTGCCGCAGGGTCGTCGGCGCCGTGGCCTCCTCCTTCGCCGAGCTGCTACCCGTCCCCACCGCGGACCGGGTGGCGGCCCGTCACGACAGATACCGGAGGATCCACTGACCGCTGCACCACCCTCGGCCCGTCGCCACCGGACCGCGCCTGACCCCATACCCATGAACGGCCCCGCATCACCCGCAAAGGAGCACCTCTGATGAAGATCCGCCGCACCGCCCTCCTGCCCCTCACCCTCGCCATCACGCTCGGCGTGAGCGCCTGCGGCGCCCCCGGCTCCGGCAACACCGCCGCCGACGACGACGCCGGCGACGCGACCGGCGGCGCCACCGGCGACGGGGCAGCCGCCGCCGAGTGCTCCGACGTCGAGCTGCGCCTGTCCCACCAGTGGCCCGAGCCGACCAGCGAGGACGACGAGGACGGCGACTTCCGCTCGATCATCGCCCAGAGGTTCGCCGAGGAGATCGACAGCGCGACCGACGGCCAGGTCACGGCCACGGTCTACCCCAACAGCACCCTGTCCAAGGCCACCGAGCAGTACGACGCCATGATGGCCGGGTCGATCGACATGTCGGTCTTCCCCCTCGACTACGCCTCCGGGCGGGTCCCGAAGTGGTCGATCACCCTCATGCCCGGCATGGTCCGCAACCACGACGAGGCCCAGGCCTGGGACGAGGGCGAGATCGGCGCAGCGGTCGAGCAGTCCATGAAGGACAACGGGGTCGTCCTGCTCACCAACGTGTGGAACGCCGGCGCGATCGGCGTCAAGGGCGACCCGGTCCTGCGTCCGGACGACGTCAAGGGCGGCATGACCATGCGTGCGGCCGGCACCTACGTCGAGAGGATGCTCGAGGCTGCGGGCGCCGGCATCACCTCCCTGCCCAGCTCGGAGATCTACACGGCCATGCAGACCGGCGTGCTCGACGCGGCCGTCACCTCGACCGGCTCGTTCGCCTCCTACAACCTGCAGGAGCAGGTCGACTCCTACACCTCGCCGACGACGCACACCTTCTGGTTCATGTACGAGCCGCTCATCATCTCCCAGCAGTCCTTCGACAAGCTGTGCGGGGAGCAGCAGGAGGCGCTGAGGCAGGTCGGCGAGGACCTGCAGGAGTACGCCTACGAGGCCTCCAGCGCGGACGACGCCCGGGTCGAGAAGATCTTCCAGGACGCCGGCGTGGAGGTCGTCACGATGAGCGACGAGGACTACGAGGCGTGGATGCCCCTCGCCGAGGAGCAGTGGGACGCCTACGCCCAGGACGTCGACGGCGGCCAGGAGCTGCTCGACCTGGCGCTGAAGCTGCGCGAGGGCCGATGACCGCGACCGCCAGCACGGCCGCCTCCGGACGACGGGCGCCGCTCGTCGTCCGGGCGGTGGGGTGGCTCTCCGAGCTGACCGGCTACCTGTCGGCGCTCGCCCTGGTCGTGGCCACCTTCGTGACCGCCCACGCGGTGTTCGTGCGCTACTTCCTGCGCCAGCCCACGGTCTGGCAGACCGAGACGACGGTCTACCTGCTGATGTTCGTCACGTTCGTCGGCGCCGCCTACGGCCTGCGCCACCACGCGCACGTCGGCGTGGACCTGCTCATCGACAGGGTGCCCACCCGGCCGCAGCTCGTCGTCCGCATCATCACGGCCCTGGCGTGCCTGGCCGTCGTCCTCGTCGTGATGTGGACGGCGTACCAGAACTGGCACGAGGCCTACCTCTACGACCACCGCTCGCCGACCGCCTTCCGCTTCCCGCTGTGGATCGCCTACGCGATCCTGCCGGCGGGCATGCTGGCGGTGGCGCTGCAGTACCTCGCGATGATCGCCGAGGGGTTCATGGGCCTGGCGGGGCGCATCCCGATGTCCGAGGTCTCGCTCATGCGCGGCACGAGCGAGCTCGCGCAGGTGCAGTCCGAGCTCGAGCTCGACGAGGAGCTGCACCCCGACCGGCTGCCTCCCGCCACCGGCGACGACCTCGACCCTGACGACGACCGGAGGCCCACGACATGAGCTCACTGCTCCAGGGCGGCATCATCGGCCTCATCGCGATGACCCTGTTCATGACGGGTATGCCGATCGCCTTCGCCCTCGCGATCACCGCCCTCGCCTCGATCCTGCTCTTCCTCGGCCCGAGCCAGTTCGACCTGTTCGGCAAGATGGTCTTCGACTCGGTCAACGACTTCGGCCTGCTCGCCATCCCGCTGTTCGTCCTCATGGGCAACCTGTTCGGCGGGTCACAGGCCAGCAAGCAGCTCTTCGAGGCCGGCGAGGCGTGGCTGTCCCGGATCCGCGGCGGGCTGGCCATGAGCTCGGTCGCGGCCTCGACCCTCTTCGCGGCGCTGACCGGGTCCTCGCCGGCGACCTCAGCGGCGATCGGCCGGGTGGCCGTGCCGGAGATGGCCGCCCGGGGCTACTCCGCGCGCATCGCCACCGGTGCGGTCGCTGCCGGCGGCACGCTGGGCATCCTCATCCCGCCCAGCGTCACGCTGATCCTCTACGGCATCGCCGCGGAGCAGTCGATCGGCCAGCTCTTCGCGGCGGGGATCGTGCCCGGTCTCATCATCGCCATCATGTTCTGCGCCTGGGTCTTCATCGCCCAGACGCTGGAGAACCGCAAGCCCCGCAAGGACCTCGGCTGGGGCGGTATGGAGCATGCGGCACGGGAGCACAAGCACTACACCTGGGCCGACCGATTCAGCAGCCTGGCCAAGACGCTGCCCTTCGCGGTGCTCATCGCCATGATCCTCATCGTGCTCTACCGCGGGATCGCGACGCCGAGCGAGGCGGCCGCCATCGGCGTCCTGCTCGTCTTCGTCCTCGTGGCGCTGATCTACCGCGGCCTGACGGGTCGCCAGCTGCTGGACGTCCTGCTGGAGTCGACCAACCAGAGCACGATGATCCTGCTCATCACCGCGTTCTCGGCGGTCATCGCCACGGTGCTCAGCTACCTGAGGGTCCCCCAGGACCTCGCGGCCGCGGTGACGGACGCCGACCTCAACCGGTGGGTCGTGCTGCTCCTGATCAACATCATCCTGCTCGTCATGGGCTTCTTCCTGCCGCCCGTGTCGATCATCGTCATGAC
>JASKZT010000319.1 GCA_030145965.1 Ornithinimicrobium sp. | reverse complement strand
GCGGCCGACGCCCACGCCCGCTCCGGCGGGTCCGGGACACGCCAGGGCCAGGCCGCCGCCGACCTCGTCCGGACCGGCCTGCTGGCCCGCGACGCGGTCGACACCGCCGCGCAGGACGCCGACGCGGCGACGCAGGCCTACGGCCAGGCCAGCACGCTCGCCCGGGGCGCGGGAGCCGTGGCCTCCGACACGGCCGGGCAGCGGGCCAGCGACCTGCAGACCGGCTCCCGCTCGGCGCTCACCGCCACGGTCGGGATCCTCTCGACCGCGCTGCTGGTCGGCATCCTCCTGTGGCTGGCGATGCGCACCCGCCGGATCGTCAACGTGCCGCTGCTCGTGGCGACCGCGATCACCTTCGGGCTCGCCTACGTCTCCCTCAACCCCGGTGCCCTGCCCCTCTCGATCGACCAGCGCGTCGACGGCGGGGCGGCGGCGGCGACCGCGCTGCAGGACGTGCGCCAGGCTCGGCAGGCCGAGTACGCCACCGTCCTCGGCCTCGACGGCGCCGCGCTGGAGAGCGCCGCCGACGACGCCACCGCGGCGGTCCGCCGCGCAGAGGTGTCCGGCCTGGACGCGACCTGGCGCCAGGTCACCGCGGGGCACGCGGACGTCGCCGCCGCGGAGGGGCCGGCCGCCGGGCTGGAGGCGGTCCGCGCCACCCAGGACGCCTACGACGAGGTGGAGTCGCAGCTGCAGCAGGTGCTCGACGAGCGCCTCGAGCCGGCCGCGGGGTCGATCGGGACCCCGGCCACGGTGACCTCCGGCGTCGCCCTGCTCCTGGGGCTCATCGCCGCCGGCAGCGCGTGGAGCGGGATCACCCGACGGCTGAGGGACTACCGATGAGCGACACCGACGGCAGCCGCGGGCAGGACGACGAGCGGCCCATGCTGGTCCTGGGCGACAACCGCCCGGACGTGGAGGACACCACGCCGGAGGAGCTGCGCCGCCAGCAGGAGGAGGCGCAGCGCGAGATCGCGCGTCAGCGCCGCGAGCTGCAGGAGGAGATCGACCGCAGGCGCCGCGAGGCCGAGCGCGAGATCGCCGAGCTCGAGGCGACGAAGGAGCGGGAGCTGCGCGAGCGCGAGCGTGAGCTCGAGGAGACCCAGGAGAAGCTCTACCGCCGCGAGACCCGCCTGATGCGCGCCAACCGCACGAGCACCCGCACCACCGCCCCCGCCCGGCGCCTGGTCAAGAAGCCGGCCCGCCGGCCCTTGCGCGAGCGTGGCCTGCGCACCTCCGGGGCAGCGCTCACCTTGACCGTCATCGCCGCGCTCGGGCTCGGCGTCGGCGGGTTGGTCAGCCTCGGCTCCGGGACCAGCCCCGCCCTGCGGGCCGAGCTCGACCGGACCGACGAGGCGCGCATCCTCTACCTGCGGTCCGGGCTGGAGCTGGACCAGGCGATCGTCGAGCGGCTGAACGGTGATCCGGTCACCCTCGGCGAGGGCGGCTCGCTGCCCGGCGCCGCGCTGCGGCAGGAGGCGGTCGCCCTCGTGCCCGGCTCCGCCCCCTACGACCCGCAGCAGGCGGAGGAGCGCATCGGGTCGATGGTCGACGAGGGGACGGGGACCGTCCGCGCGCTGACCCAGTGGAGCCAGGCCCGCCAGGACGCCGACCACGCGGTGCCGCGCTACGAGGTGCGCGAGCTCCGCGAGGAGGCCACGGGGCAGGGCGGGCTCGCCCTGGCCCTCGTCATCCTGGGGCTGGTGGCGCTCCTGGCGCTGGCCGCCATGGCGGCCGTCGCCCGCGCCTGGGTCGCCCTGCCGGTCCTCGTCGTCTCCGCCGTGCTCGGCGCCCTCGCCATCCCCGCCGTCTCCACCGGGGTCGGGGGCAAGGTGGCCCAGGCCGCGGAGGACCACGACGCCGCCGACAAGGCGCTCGGAGACGTCTACTCCCGCATCGGCCGCGACCTCGAGGCCGCCTTCGGCACGAGCATGTCCTCGCTCGCCAGCTCCCCGGACTACTGGGAGCGCAGCCCCTTCTACGACACCGAGCCCACCCCCGCGCTGGAGTCCTACCTCCAGGCGCGGGAGGCCGTCGGGCAGGCCCGGGGTGACGAGGCCACGTATGCCGCCGCCGCCGTCCTCCTCGAGGCCGGGGGCGAGGCCTTCACCGAGCGGGTGCCGCCGGTGGAGCAGGCACGCGAGCGGCTCGTCGCCGGGCTGGGCGAGACGCCTCCCCGCGGCACGACCCTCCTGCTGACCCTGGGAGGAGCCGCCCTGGCGGCCACCGGCCTCGTGCTCTCCCCTGGACGGAAGGAGAAGGCGTGAGCTCCCAGTACGCGGTCGCGCCGCCCGCACCCGGCTCGCTCGGGGCCGACGTGCCCGCGGCCGAGCTGCTGAGCTACCTCGACGCCCTGCTCGGCTGGCGCGACCGGCGCCGCACCGAGCTCGAGACGCTGGACCGGGCCGCCATGGAGCTGCCCGACCCGGCCGAGCGGTCCTCCGTCACGCCCGACGTCACGCTGTCGATGACGCTGTGGCAGGCGGTGGCCGACCGCCTGGAGCTGCTGACGGCCACGTGGGACAGCGGCCGGGTGGGAGAGAACGAGCGGCGCCGCATCACCACGCTCGTCTGGGGCAGCCTGGAGCAGCCCGGGTCGCGCGGCGGTGGCCAGGCGCTGGCCGTCTCGCTGCCGGAGGCCTGCCGGCTCTCGGACTCCCTGGCCACCTCGCTGCGCTCCCGGCTGCGGCTGGACGGCTCGGACCCGCGGACGAGCGAGCGTCTCGCCGCCCTCCGCGCGCAGGCCGTGCGGATCGCCGACCAGGTCGCGCTCGTCCCGTCCAGCCGGCGCGGCAGCGCCGCCGAGGCGCTCGCCCAGCTCGAGGCGCGGGTCGAGGACCTCACCGAGCGGGCGCGTCGCGGGGCGGACGTCGGCGGCTTCCTCGGGCCGCTGGAGGCGCAGGCGGCCACCGTCGAGCGCGACCTCATCGTCGCCGCGTCGGCCCGGGCCCACGCCAAGGCCGACCACGCGCAGGCGACCCGTGAGGTCGCCGAGCTCTCGGCCCGCGGGGAGGCCGTGCGGGCGCTGGCGCGCCGCGCCCGCGAGCTGGTCACCCCCGCCCCCCGGATGGGGGTCCCCGACGCCACGCAGCTGGGGCCGGTGCCCACCGACCCCGAGGAGCTGACCGCCTACCTGGCCCGGCTGGAGCGCGTCGACCGCGCCCTCGGGGTCGCCCAGGGCGCCTACGCCCAGGCCCTCGCCCGGCGCGAGGAGCTGGGGCTGCGGGCCCGGACGGTGCGCGAGGCGCTCTCGGGCGACGGCGACGCCGCCGCCGCGATGGCCGGCCTCGTCGAGCAGGCGCAGGCCCTGCTCGACGCCCGACCGACCGACCTGACCCGGCTCGAGGCGCTGGTGCAGGCCCAGGAGACCTTCGCCCGGACGATGGGGGTACGACTGTGAACCACTGCGTGCAGCCCGGCTGCACCGGCGTCTACGAGGACGGCTGGTGCAACGTCTGCGGCTCCCCCGAGCCCGACGTGGCCCCGGTCGAGGCGACGCCCGCGGCGGCGGCGGCCTCGGCCCGTCCCTCCGGCGCCCCGGCCTCGGCGGACGCCGGCGGGAGCGGTGGCGGTGACCGCGCGCCCGGCGACGGGGAGGACGTCCCGTCCGGGATCTCGGTCCAGGCCGACCCGCAGGTGGCCATGCCCGGCCCCGGTCGCTCGCGGGAGGCCCTGCGCGCCGCGGTCGTGCGGCGGCGGCGGGCGCAGGCCGCCACCCGTCGCTCGACGCTGGGCATGGGCCTGACCCAGGTCCCGCCGGTGCCCGTCGGGGACCCGGTGCAGGCGCTCATGGTCGACCCGCAGGTGCCCGAGGAGCGCCGGGTCTGCCCGAACTGCGGGGCCAAGGTCGGCCAGGCCGCGGGCGAGGCGACCGGCCGGCAGCAGGGCTTCTGCCCGCAGTGCCGCGCGCCCTACTCCTTCACCCCCAAGCTCCAGCCGGGCGAGCTCGTCGCGGGGCAGTACGAGGTCGCCGGCGCGCTCGCGCACGGGGGCATGGGGTGGATCTACCTGGCCCGCGACAAGAACGTCTCCGACCGCTGGGTCGTGCTCAAGGGCCTGCTCAACACCGGCGACTCCGACGCCC
>JASKZT010000308.1 GCA_030145965.1 Ornithinimicrobium sp. | reverse complement strand
GGAGCAGGTAGTCGGTGTCGACGTCGGTCCGGGCCCGGGCCGGTGGTCGCCAGCCACCGCCGTGGTCGTCGAGCACCGATCCCAGGACCGCCCGGGCCTCGCCGGCCGGGGTGTGCCGCAGCACCCCGCCGGAGCCGAGGAGCAGCCGCACGTCGGCCAGCGGCCGGGGGGCCTCCCCCGGCGCACCCGGACGGCCGTGCCGCCGGGCCGCCACCGTGGCCGCGAGCGTGGCCAGGGCCAGGTCGTGCTCGTGCTCGGCCGGGGTGGCGGGGAGCAGCCCCGGGTCGGCGTGGACGCGGGCGACCCAGGCCGGGAGCGCCGGGAGGTCGTGGCCGGGCAGACCCTCGGACGCCGCCGCCTCGAGCACGCCCGGCGCCCCCCAGCGCATGCCGAGGTCGCCCTCGACGGTGCGGGCGTGCCAGAGGGTGGCGACGACGTGCTTGCGCAGCGAGGCGTCCTCGCCCTGGGGCGTGAGGACGGAGTAGACGTCGGTCGTCGCCCCGCCCACGTCGACGACCATGACGTCGCCGCCCGCGACGTCGGCGAGCACCTCGACGCCGGCCAGGACGGCGTCGGGGGTGGCGGCGCGGACGAGACGGGCGAAGCGCGGGCCCGCCGACAGCCCCTTGCCCCCGATGACGTGCTCGAGGAAGACCTCGCGGATGGCGCGCCGGGCGGGACCGGGGTGGACGACGCCGATGCGGGGCAGGACGTTGTCGGCGAGCGTGACCCGGCGCCGCGTCGTGGCCAGCTCGGCGGCGACCTCGTTGCGGACCGCGACGTTGCCGGCGACGACGACCGGCGCGCCGACCCGGGCGCGGGCCAGGCGGCGGGCGTTGTGGAGCAGCACCTCGGCGTTGCCGCCGTCCGTGCCCCCGACGAGGAGGAGGACGTCGGGCCGGGCGCCCCGCAGGGCGGCGACGCCGGCCGTGGTGAGCGGACCGTCGGCGACGTGCACGACCTTGGCGCCGGCGGACAACCCGACCCGGTGGCCGGCCTCGGCGGTCACCGCCCGCTCGTAGCCGACGACGGCGAGCCGCAGGCCGCCACCGGCGCTGGAGCAGACGAGCACCCGGTCGCGCTGGGCAGGGTCGAGCGGGTCCGGGACGTCGCGGACCCCGCCCGAGCCGCTCGCGGCGAGCTCGCGACAGACCTGGACGAGGCCGTCGAGGACGTCCTGGCCGGGTCCGACGGTGGTCGGGGTCGAGGCGCGCGCCAGCAGGACGCCCCCGTCGTCGACGAGGGCGGCCTTGGTGAAGGTCGACCCGACGTCGACCAGGAGGAGGCTCACGGCGCGCGCACCGCCGTCCGCGGGCGGGTGAGGGGCAGGTCGGGCATGCCTGGCAAGGTGCCACAGCA
The DNA here is from genome assembly GCA_030145965.1 of Ornithinimicrobium sp. GTDB lineage: Bacteria > Actinomycetota > Actinomycetes > Actinomycetales > Dermatophilaceae > Ornithinicoccus. Next base: position 1,813 of record JASKZT010000308.1, on the reverse strand, counting down.
GGGCCCCCCTCGCCACCGGCGGGCCGGACGAGGGCGTGTGACACTGAGGACATGCCTACCTCCCGCACCCTTCCCGGCCGGCCGGACCCGCTGCCCGGCATCCCCACGACGCACGAGGTGCTCGGCAGCCCGATGCAGGGCCCCTGGCCCGAGGGGACCGAGGTCCTCTACGTCGCGATGGGCTGCTTCTGGGGGGCGGAGCGCATCTTCTGGCAGCTGCCCGGGGTCGTGACGACCGCGGCCGGCTACATGGGCGGCACCACGCCCAACCCCACCTACGAGGAGACCTGCACCGGCCGCACCGGCCACGCCGAGGCCGTGCTGGTCGCCTACGACCCGGCGCGGACCGGGCCGGAGCAGCTGCTCAAGGCGTTCTGGGAGAACCACGACCCGACGACGCCGGACCGGCAGGGCAACGACGTCGGCACCCAGTACCGCTCGGCGGTCTACTGGACCACCCCGGGGCAGGAGGCCGCGGCGCGCGCGAGCACGGAGGCCTTCGAGCGCCTCCTCACCGCCGACGGCCACGGCCGGATCGTCACCGAGCTGCGGTCGGCGCAGGACGCCGGCACCTTCTTCTACGCCGAGGGCTACCACCAGCAGTACCTGCACAAGAACCCCGGCGGCTACTGCAACCACGGTCCCAACGGCTACACCTGCCCCGTCGGGCTCGTCCGCCAGGACCAGGTGCCGGCGCAGTCGGACGTGCTGCCGCCGCGCTGAGGCGCCACGGCGGCCGGCGCACGACCACCGGCCGCACGACGGGCAGGGCCCCGGTCACCGCGCGGTGACCGGGGCCCTGCCGTCGCGGGCGGTGCCCGTCAGGAGTCCGTGGTGCCCATCGGCGCGTCCTGGATCTCGTCGTCGGAGGGAGGCTGGATGTCCTGCGGCTCGCCCCAGTTGTCGGCGGTCATCTCGGTGACGGCGCCGTCCAGCTCGAAGGTGATCTTGCGCATGAGGTTCTCGTCGTCGATCCACACGTCGTAGGTGAGCTCGTCGCCCATCATGGCCGAGGCCTGGGCGGCGTCCTCACCGGTCTGGCCGGCGGCGTCCATCGCGGCCTCGGTGTCGACCGTGACCGTGTAGCGGCGCATGTCCTGGCCGTCGACGTCCTCCTCGCCGACGAAGACGACGCTCTGCGCGCCCTCCTCCCACGCGTCCCACGTCGAGGTGATGTCGACCTCGTCGAGCTGCCCGGAGAGGTCGCCGAGCTGCTCCGGCGGCACCTCCATGTACATGCCCTCCTCGGTCACGCCGGGCATCTGCATGAAGACGCGGCCATCCACCATCACCATGCTGATCGCGCCCATGCCGGGCATCATCATGTCCATGTTGAGGGCCGGGTCGTCACCGCCCAGGTCGACCGCGCCCTCCATGTCCATGGCCTGGCCGCCCATGTTCACGGCCATCGTCATCGTGTAGGAGGACAGGGTCTCCTCACCGGGGGACTGCAGCATGGCCAGGAACTCCTGGATGTCCACGTCCTCGCCCTCGGCGGCGTCGGCGGACCCACCCTGGGTGGTCCCCGTCTCCTCCGCAGCCGCGTCGCCGGTCGCGGCACCCGCGTCCTCGGTGGACGCACCGGTGTCCTCGGTGGACGCACCGGTGTCCTCGGAGACGGTGCCGGTCGGCTCGGGGGCCGGGGCGTCGTCGTCCCCGCCGCAGGCGGCGAGGGTGAGCGTCAGGGCCCCCGCGCCCAGCAGGCCGGCCCAGCGGTTGCGCAGAATGGTCATGGTCGGTCGTCCTTTCCCCACGGTGTCGGCCTCGCAGGGAGCGCGACCGGTTCCGCAGACCATCGTGACACAGGGGCCCC
>JASKZT010000302.1 GCA_030145965.1 Ornithinimicrobium sp. | reverse complement strand
CTGCTCCCCGATGGGTGGTCCGACCATGAACGACATCCTCGCCGTCATCCCCGCCTACGAGCCGGGCTACCGGTTCCCCGGCCTCGTCGCCGACCACCTCGCGACCGGTCTCGAGGTCGTCGTCGTCGACGACGGCTCGGGAGCGGAGTACGCGTCCCTCTTCGAGCGGGCCGGTGCCCACGAGCGGGTCACCGTCCTGACGCACGAGCGCAACAGCGGCAAGGGGGTGGCCCTGCGCACGGCGCTGGGCCACGTCCTCGCCACCCGTCCGGCCGTCACCGGCGTCGTGACGGCGGACGCCGACGGTCAGCACCGCCCGGTGGACGTGCGGCGGGTGGCGGACCGGCTGCGGCTGGAGGGGTCGGGACCGGACGGCGCGAGGGTCTGCGTGCTCGGCGAGCGCGACTTCACCCTGCCCTCGATCCCGCTGCGCAGCCGGCTGGGCAACCGGGTCACCTCCGGTGTCGTGCGGCTCCTGGCCGGGCGCCGGCTGCCCGACACCCAGACCGGCCTGCGCGGCGTGTCGCGCGACCTGCTGCCCGAGCTGCTGGAGGTGCCGGGCGACCGGTTCGAGTACGAGACGCAGGCCCTCCTGCACCTGCTCGGCACCCGGGCCCGCGTCGTCGGCGTGCCGATCGAGACGGTCTACGAGCACGGCCGTAACGACACCTCCCACTTCCGGCCGCTGCAGGACTCGGCCATCATCTACGGCACCGTGCTGCGGCAGGCGGGGGGCTTCGCGCTCAGCTCGGGGCTCGGCTTCCTCACCGACATCCTCGTCTTCGTCCTCGTCATGGACCTCGGCTTCGGCGGCCGGCCCACCCTCCTGGCCGTCGGGGTGTCCACCGTGGTCGCCCGGCTGGTGTCCATGGCCGTCAACTTCGGCCTCAACCACGCCTTCGTCTTCCGCCCCGGGACGTCACGGCGCTCTTCCGCGGTGCGCTACGGCGTGCTCGCGGCGGGCCTCCTCCTCGCCTCGTGGCTGCTCACCAGCGCGCTGTCCCACGCGCTGGGCGACCACGTGGTGTGGGCCAAGATCGCCGTCGACTCCACGCTCTTCCTCGTCAGCTACCTCGTCCAGCGGCGCTGGGTCTTCCGCCGGGACGGAACCCGTCAGCCCCCCGTCGAGGACGCCTCGCTGGAGGCGTAGATCTCGGCCGAGATCCGGTCGCGCAGCTCGTGGAACTCCGGGGTGCGGCGCAGCTCCTGCCCGCCGAGGAGGCGACCGTGCTGCTCGGAGATGCGCACGGGCTGGTCCAGCACGACGCGGCCGGGGCGCGGGCTCATGACGAGCACCCGGTCGCCGAGGAAGACGGCCTCGTCGACGCTGTGGGTGATGAAGAAGATCGTCTTGACCTTCGCCCGGGCGACCGTGAGGAGGTCGGCCTGCAGCCGCTCGCGGGTCAGGGCGTCGAGCGCCCCGAAGGGCTCGTCCATGAGGATGATCTCCGGGTCGTTGGTGAGCACGCGCGCGATCTGCGCGCGCTGCTGCATACCTCCGGACAGCTCGTAGGTCTTGCGGTCCTCGAAGCCGTCCAGCCCTACCAGGCTCAGGAACTCCTGGGCCCGGGTGCGGCGCTCCTCGGCCCCCGCCCCGCGCCACTTCAGCCCGAGCTCGACGTTGCCCCGCACCGTGAGCCACGGAAGGAGGTTGGGGTGCTGGAACACGACGCCGCGCTCGTGCGACGGACCGGAGATCGGCCGGCCGTCCACGCGGGCGGTGCCGCCCGAGGGCCTGACGAAGCCGGCCAGGATCTTCAGCAGCGTGGTCTTCCCGCAGCCGGACGGGCCGACGACGCAGACGAACTCGCCCGGCTCGATGGTCAGGCTGGTGTCGTCCACCGCGCGGACGTGGTCCCCCGAGTCGGTGACGTACTCGTGGGAGACCCCGTCGAGCTCGAAGCTCATCCCCCCGCCGCCGCCCTGACGGCGTCGGCGTGCACCGCGTCGGCGTAGGTGGGGGCGTCGGCCACCTCGTCGATCTCCCCCTGGCTCGCGAGGAACTCGGCGGTGGCGGTCAGCGCCTCGCCGAGCTGGCCGTCGAAGTACTGCTCGGCCTGCTCGGAGGCGTCCAGGTAGGTGTAGCCCGCCAGCTGTTCCTGCGCCTCCTCGGCGTCGATGCCCAGCTGCGCGCCGATCGACTCGGCGGCCGCGGCGGGGTCCTCCTGGATGAGGGTGGCGGCCTCGCTCTGCAGCTCGGTCCACACCTGCACGAACTCGGGGTTGGCCTCGACGAACCCGGTCGTCGCGGCACCGAGGTCGAAGGTCGGCGCCCCCTCCTCCGCGGTGTCCGCGGCCGAGAGCACGACCTCGCCGGACTCGAGCAGCTCCGACAGCGTCGGCGCCCACACCCACGCGGCGTCGATCTCCTGGCGCCCCCAGGCCGCCAGCATGGCGTCGGGGGACATGTTGATGAGCTCCACGTCGGAGGAGGACATCCCGGCCCGGTCCAGCGCCGCGAGCAGGGAGTAGTGGGCGGTCGAGGCGAAGGGGACGGCGATCGAGCGGCCACGCAGGTCCTCCAGGGAGGACGCGGTGCCCTCCTGGGCGACGAGCGACTCGGCCTCGCCGATGACGTCGTGCACCCAGATGACCTGCATGTCGATGTCGAGCGGCGCCGAGACGGCCTTGGTCGCGGGGCTGGACCCGACGAGCCCGACGTCGACCGAGCCGGACCCGAAGGCCTGGATGACGTCGCCGCCGGAGCTGAACTGGCTCCACGTCACGTCGGCGTTGGGCATGCAGGCCTCGAGCCAGCCCAGGTCACGGACGACGAGGTCGCCGTTGGGGATGGGCTGGTAGGCGATGCGCACCGTCGCGTCGATGTCGTCGGCGACCTCCACCGGGCACTCCGGGCCCGCGGTGCCGGCCGGGGCGGCGTCGGGGTTGCTCGTGCGCCCGCCCTCGACGCAGCCGGTGAGCAGGAGGGCGGCGGACGCCGCGACGGCGACGACGCCGGGACCGGTGCGCAGGGAGGTCAGGGACATGTCGGTGCTCCGTTTCGTCAGGCCTTGCCGTACCACGGCACGAGGAGGGTGCCGAGGCGGGTGATGAGGGTGTCCAGCGCGACGGCCGCCAGGCCGATCACGATGATGCAGGCGATGGTGAGCGCGGTCTGCAGCTGGGAGCCGGCGACGTAGGCGAGCGCGCCGATGCCCGGGATGCCGGCGTTCAGCTCGGCGGCCACGACGGTGGTCCAGGCGAAGCCCACCGCGATCCGGACGCCGCCGATGATGTCGGGCAGGGCGGAGGGCAGCACGACCTGGGTGCTCAGCTGCCAGCGGCTGGCGCCCATCGACCGCGCGGCGTCCAGCCGGTCCTGGCGGATGCCCCGCACGCCGTTCATCGTGGCGATGACGATCGGTGGGAAGGCGGCCAGGAACAGCAGCCAGTACTTGGACAGGTCCCCGATGCCGAACCAGACGATGAGCAGGCCGATGTAGCCCAGGGGCGGCAGCGAGCGCAGGAAGTTGAGGTAGGGCTCGACCGCGATGTTGAGCCAGCCGATGCTGGCCATGAGGAAGCCGAGCAGCGGGCCGAGGAGCACCGCGGCCCCGACGCCGACCCCCATCCGCTGGAGCGAGGCGAGCAGGTGCTCCCAGAGGTAGTAGTTCTGCTCGCCGCAGACCAGGCGGTCGCTGGAGGCCGAGAGCGGCCGGCAGCTGTTGGCGTCGACGAAGGCCCGCCACACCGCGCCGGGCGAGGGCAGGTAGAGCGGCTGGACGAGGCCGACGGCGGTGACCGCCCACCACGCCCCGAGCACGACCACGAGGACGCCGACGCGCAGGGCCAGGCGCTGGGCCCAGCCGGCGCGTCGCGCCCTGCGGCGGTCGGCCGCCACCGCCCGCGACGGGTCGCGGGTCGTCGACTCACGGCTCACGGATGTCGTCCTCTCCTGTGCAGCGGTGCGACAGCCTACCCCTGGCGACCGAGCGGAGAACCTCGAGGAAGCGCGTGGACTGGACCCCCCAGTCATACTCCGCCGCGACGAGGGCGTGACCCCGGCGGCCCACCTCGGCGGCGGCCGTCGGGTCGGCGTGCCAGGCGAGGAGCAGGTCGACCGTCTCCTCCACGCCGCCGAAGGGCACGACCACGCCGCCGCCGCTGCGCCGGACGAGGTCCTCGGCGACAGGCAGGGGGGTCGTGACGACCGGCACGCCGTGGGCGAGGTACTCCACGACCTTGGTGGGCATGCTGGGGCGGAAGTTGGCGGCGTCGTGCAGGAGCGAGAGCCCGGCCAGCGCACCGTCGAGGCGGGCCAGCGCCTCGTCGTTGGGCACGAAGCCGTGCCACGTCACGTGACCCGCCTCGTGCGCCGTGCGCAGGACGCCGTCGGCGGCGCCGTGCGCGGGGCCGAGGACCTCGACGATCACGCGGCC
>JASKZT010000294.1 GCA_030145965.1 Ornithinimicrobium sp. | reverse complement strand
CCGCAGGCGGGCGTTGTAGGCCTCCAGCTCGGCGTCGTGGTCCCGGTCCGCCTGCCGGTCGGTGCGCACGGCCTCGCGGGTGTCGCGGCGGAACCAGTCGAGGAAGACCATGAGCATGAGCACGACCGTCGGCAGCTCCCCCACGCCCCAGGCGATCGTCCCGCCCAGCTGCTGGTCGGCCAGGAGGTCGGGCACCCACGGCACGGCCACGGCCTTGTAGAACTCCGGGGCGAGGATGAAGACGCCCTGCATGAGCGCCAGCGCCACGAAGGCGTGCGCGGCGAGCGTACCGAGCAGCACGATGACGCGGGCGGGCGCCGGCCACTTCGGCGGTCCGGGGTCGGTCCCGACGAGGGACCAGACGAAGGCGTAGCCGCTGAGGGTGAAGTGGACGACCATGAAGACGTGCCCGACGTGCGTCGTCAGGGCCCACGGCAGCATCCCGGTCCAGTAGAAGGCGACGAGGCTGCCGAAGAAGACCACGCCCGCCACGAGCGGGTTGACGACGAAGGCCGCCCAGCGCGAGTGCACCAGGGCGAGGAGGACCTCCCGGGGCCCCAGGGTCCGGTCCCGCCTGGCCGGCAGCGCCCTCAGGGCCAGGGTGATCGCGTTGGCCGGCACGAGCAGGATCGGCACCGCCATCATCAGCGCCATGTGGGAGACCATGTGGACGGAGAACATGAAGCGCCCGTAGACCCCCGGGCCACCGCTGGTCACCCAGGCGAGGACGGCCCAGCCCAGGACCCACAGCAGCGTGCGGTGCACCGGCCACCGGTCGCCCCGGCGGCGCAGGCGCACGACGCCGGCCACGTAGAGCCCGACCGCCACGAGCGCGCCGAGGAAGAAGAGCCAGTCGGTGCGCCAGGTGAGGAAGAGCCGCTCGAGCGTGAAGGGCTCGGGCAGCGGCCACCCGGTGAGGCTGATCGCGGGGGTGAGGTCCACCCTCTCGCGCACCGGCGGCTCGCTGCGGCCCAGGACGACACCGAGCGCCACGGCGGCCGCCATGAGCACGACCTCGCCCAGGGCCAGCCGGGCGAAGCGGGCCCCGGAGTCGACACCGCGTGCGACGACCGTGCGGCGCTGCAGCCACCCGGCGAGGCCGAGCAGGACGAGCAGGACGACCTTGAGGACGAGGACGACGCCGTAGGTGCTGGCCAGGTTGGCCGGCGAGCCGACGGTGACGGTGGCGAAGAGGACGCCGGAGACGGCGACGGCGACGTAGCACCACGTGGCGACGGTGGAGAACCGCCGAACGGTGTCAGCCAGCGCGGAGCCGAGCACCGGCAGCAGCGCGGCGACGGCCATGAGCCCGCCGACCCAGACCGTGAGACCCACGAGGTGCAGGTGCAGGGCCGTGACCGTGGTCTCGTGGCCGGTCGCCCCGGAGGAGTGGCCGGTGAAGGCCAGCGGCACGAGGGCCAGCAACGCCAGCGCGAAGGTCCACGCCAGCGCCCCGCGGGTCCGGGCGTAGGCGGTCATCGCCACGACCGGCACGACGAGGAGCGCCACCCCGAGGTAGAGGCGCAGGGACTCCAGCGTCCAGGCGTTGCCCACCAGCTCGTCCAGGTACTGCGGCGAGGACGGCGGGATGCCGGCCAGCTCGCCGAGGGTGAGGTAGAGGACGACGAGCGCGCTGAGCAGCCAGACGACGGAGGAGAGGAAGGCGGCCTGGGCGGCGGTCTCGCGGCGGCGCGTCGTGCGGCCCTCACGCACCAGGAAGGCCGCGACGAGCAGGAGACCGATCGTCAGCGAGGCGGAGAGGTCGTGCAGGACGCCGGCCAGCGGCAGGCCCCAGCGGACGACCGGCCCGGCGTCACCGAGCGCCAGCGGGGCCGCCACGCCGGTGAGGGCGGCGGCGGCGACCGTCACGAGCACCGCCACGACGAGGGCCGTGACGGGCACCATCCAGCGCAGCACCGGGGAGGTGGGCGCGGACGGCTCCGCGCCGGCCCGGCGCGGGGCGGAGGTGGACGCGGGAGGCGCCTCGGAGGACATGGCTCCCATGCTAGGTGCGGTGCGCGACGACGCGGTCGCCCGCCCCGGGGCGCTCAGGCCGTCGGCTGGAGCGGGGCGGACCCCCCCCGCAGGGTGAGGAGACCCCCCTCGGTTTCGTCCCCGACGCCCCGCTTGTCACACTGGGCACTGCAAGCGACGAGGACGCCGGCCTGCTCTGGCGCCGTCGCAGGCACCGGGGGCACGCCGTCGCCCGCGCTCGCTGCAGCTTCTGACGAGACGAGTGATGTTCGAAAGTGAGAGAAAAGATGCGACGCACCACCGTGACTGCCGCCCTGGGCCTGGCCCTGGTCCTGGCCGGGTGCTCCGGCGACGGTGACACCGGCTCCGGGGAGACCACCTCCGGCGCCGCCGCCCAGACCGCGGCCGACGGCGCCGCCGCCACCGGCGACGCCGCCGGCGAGACCGCCGCGATGGCTGACCCGGTCTGCGCCGGGTTCTTCCAGAACGGCTCGGTCACCCTCGCCGACCGCGCCCAGAGCAACCGTGACGTCCTCGAGGCCGGCGACACCCTGGACCCGGCGTCCTGGGGCGAGATCAACCTGCTCAGCCAGCGCGTCGTGAGCCTGACCGAGGACGCCTCGGCCGAGCAGGCGACGCTGCTGGAGCGGGTCAACGCTCCCTTCGCCGAGGCCTCCGAGGCGGTCCTGGGCGACGAGGAGAAGACCCCGACCGACCCCGAGATCACCGTGCCGGAGATCGACGTGACCGACTCCGCGGCCGCGCAGGACGAGCTCGAGACGGCCTGCGCCGGCTGAGCGGCGACACCTCCTGACCGGCCCTGCCGTCGGCATACCCTGGGCCCATGCCCGTCCATCCTGCCGCGCCCGCCGACGTGACCGAGCTCGTGGCGGCCTACCGCCAGACCCTCACCTCCTTCGCCGACGTCGCCGACGGCCTCCGGGAGGAGGACTGGGGCCGGCCGACCTCCCTGCCGGGCTGGACCGCCCGCGACGTCCTGGCCCACGTCGTCCACATCGAGGACTACCTCTCCGGCTCCGAGCACCCGGCCTCGGGCTGGACCGAGCCGCTCGCGCCGGTCGAGGTCGGCTCGCCCGAGCACGTGCGCAGCGCCTTCGGGGTGTGGAACGAGGAGGGCGTGCGCGCCCGTGACTCCCGGTCCCCGGCCGAGCTCATCGCCGAGCTGCGCGGCCTGACGGAGGTCCGCTCCGCCGTCATGTACGACGCCGACCTCGAGCTCGACACCCCGATGCGCGGCGTCCGGGGCCGCGAGGGGACGTTCGGCCGGGTGACCCGTCTGCGGATCGTCGACGTCTGGGTGCACGAGCAGGACCTGCGCGCCGTCGTCGACCGCCCCGGCTCGCTGGACTCCCCCGCCGCCAGCCAGTTCCTCGACCTCGTCATGGAGGCCCTGCCCGGCGTGGTGCTGGAGCGCGTCCGTCCCGAGCCCGGCACGGTGGTCATCCTCGAGAGCACCGGGCCGGTGACCGCCCGGGCCGGCGTCCGCATCGGGCTGGACGCCGACGGCCAGGCTGTCGCCCACGAGCTCTTCACCGGTCACACGACCGCCGAGGACGACGAGCCGAGCGTGGACGACGAGAGCGCGGACCGGACGACCTCGGTCGCGCTGTCGACCCACAGCCTCACCCGCCGCGCGGCCGGGCGGGTGAGCACGCAGGACACCGCCTACCACGTGGTCGGCGACGAGGACCTGGCCCGGCGCGTGCTCGACGCGCTGGCGCTCACCCCCTGACCCGTCCGCGATGACGCCCCCGCCCCTGCCCTCCCGACGCCGGCACCGAGCGACCGGTGCCCGGGGCGCAGGGCCCGGCTCGGACACGGTCGCGCCGGAGATCGGGCTCGTGCTGGGCGGCGGCGGCGCCCGCGGGCTGTGCCACGTGGGCGTGATGCGGGTGCTCGAGCAGCTCGACATCCATCCCGACGTCGTCTCCGGCACGAGCATGGGCGGCCTCGTCGGCGCCTTCGTCGCGGCCGGGTACAGCGCCGCCGAGCTCGAGGAGGTGGCCACCGACGTCCGGTGGCGCCGGCTCATCGACTGGAACCCCCTGTCCGGGCGGCTGCTCAACACCCGCGGCTTCGAGGAGTGGCTGGCCGGGCTGCTGCCGGCCACCTTCGAGGAGCTCGAGCTCCCGCTCGTGCTCACCGCGACGAACCTCGACGACGGCCGGATCTACTACGCCCGCTCCGGCGACCTCGTCCGGGCGCTGCGGGCCACGACCGCCTACCCCGGCGTCACCGAGCCGGTGCGGATCGGCGGCGACACCCTCGTGGACGGGGGGCTGCTGAACCAGATCCCCGTCGACGGGGCGCTCCTGCACGGCGTGCGGCACGTGCTGGCCGTCAACGCCACCCCGCTGACGGAGGTCGACCACCCGGGCGAGGACGCCGGGTCCCCGCGCCGCCTGGGGCTCAACTGGACCTCGGTCAGGGAGCTCATGCGGGCCGCCGACGTGATGCAGGCCCAGCTGACGATGGCGCGCCTGTCCTTCTACAAGCCCGACCTCATGATCGACCCGCACGTCGAGGGGGTCGAGCTCGGCGACTTCCACAAGGCCCGGCAGGCGATCGAGGCCGGCGCGCAGGCGGCCCTGGAGCGGTCGGAGGAGCTCACCCGGCTCTTCCACCGCGCGGCGCTGCCCGGCGCCACGGTCGAGGGCGAGGGCGAGGGCGCCGGGGCCGTCGAGGAGATCGGCGAGGCCCCGCCGACCGCGTAGGCCCGCCCGGTCCCACGCGTCCGGGTCCGGGGCGTCGCGGCGCTCAGGCGTGCGCGTGTCGGCCCCAGAACCACAGGGCGCCGACGAACGAGGCGACGAGGAGCAGGGCCGTGCCCGAGACCCACAGGGCCGGCGGCCACTGCAGCGCGAGGTCCAGCGCGACGCCCACCGCGGCGACGGCGAGCGCCGCCTGGCCGGCCGTCCGCGTGGCGCGGAACTGCGCCAGCCGCTCGGCGTGGTCGGCCTCGGAGCCGCTGAGCATCCGGGCCGCCGGGGTCAGCCGCCGGGTCACCGAGTGCAGCACGCCGTAGCCGAGGAAGAACAGCGCCCCGACCACCGCGACGCGGGTGTTGCCCCGGGACATGCCGGCGACGAAGATCACGGCCGCGCCAGCGGTCGTGATCAGCGTGAACAGGCGGTCCTTGAGCCGCGGGCGGGATGCCATGCGCCGATGGTATGCGGTGCGGCGCGCCGCACCGCCTACCTCACGGCTAGCCCCAGACGAGCGCCCGGGCGGGGTCCTCCATGAGGGCCGCGAGGTCGGCGAGGAACATCGAGCCGAGCTCGCCGTCGATGAGGCGGTGGTCGAAGGAGACCGCGAGCTGGGTGACCCATCGGGGCACGATCTCCTCGACGCCGTCGGTCTCGACGACCCACGGCATGCGCCGCACCGCGCCGAAGGCGACGATCGCCGACTCGCCGGGGTTGATGATCGGGGTGCCGGTGTCGACCCCGAAGACGCCGACGTTGGTGATCGTGATCGTCCCGTTGGCCATGTCGGCCGGCTGCGTGCGGCCGGCCTTGGCGGTGGCGACGAGGTCGCCGAGGGCGTCGGCCAGCTGGCGCAGGTCCATGAGGTCGGCGTCCTTGATGTTCGGGACGACGAGCCCGCGCGGGGTCGCCGCGGCGATCCCGAGGTTGACGTAGTTGCGCTGCACGATCTGCTGGGCCTGCTCGTCCCACACGGCGTTCATGCCCGGGTTGCGGCGCACCGCGATGGTCATGGCCCTGGCCAGGAGGAGCAGCGGCGAGACCTTGACGTCGCGCCACTGGCGGTCCTTGCGCAGCCGCTCGATGAGCTCCATCGTGCGGGTGACGTCGACGGTGACGAACTCGGTCACGTGCGGCGCGGTGAAGGCGGAGGACACCATCGCCTGGGCGGTCATCTTCCGCACGCCCTTGACGTCGGTGCGCTCCTCCCGCTCCCCGGAGCGGGAGAGCACCGGGCGCGGGCGGGCGGGCTGCGCGGGCTGCGCCGCCGTCGCGGACGGGGCGGCGTCGCCGGTGGCGGCACCGCGCAGCC
>JASKZT010000287.1 GCA_030145965.1 Ornithinimicrobium sp. | reverse complement strand
CGCTCGTCCCGGTCGCTCTGGCGCTGCACCTGCTCGCGCGCGACCTGCCCGGAGCGGGCCGTGCCCGCCGGGCCGTCGGGCTCGACCTGCGCCGCCCGGGCCGTGACCTGCTGGGCGGTGCGGTGCTCGCCGCGGTGATCGGCATACCCGGCCTCGGCCTCTATCTCGGTGCCCGCGCCGCCGGCCTCAACACCACGGTCGCGGCCGCGAACCTCGAGGCCGTCTGGTGGGCGGTGCCCGTGCTCGTCCTGGCGTCCGTGCAGAACGCCCTGCTCGAGGAGGTCGTCATGGTCGGCTACCTGTTCACGCGGTGGAAGCAGGCGGGCTGGGGGACGGTCGCGGTCGTCGTCGCCTCGGCCCTGCTCCGCGGCACGTACCACCTCTACCAGGGTTTCGGCGGCTTCGTCGGCAACGTCGCGATGGGACTGCTGCTCGGCTGGGTGTACACCCGCACGCGCCGCGTCATGCCCTTGGTCGTCGCGCACACGCTCCTCGATGTCGTCGCCTTCGTCGGGTATGCCGTGCTCGCCGGCCGCGTCGGGTGGCTCTGAGCGGGTCCGCCAGCGGGCGGGACCTTCGTTACTGTGGAGGGCATGACCTCCGCCGCCGTCGCGCACCGACCCGCCGAGTCCCGCTTCGTGGTGACCGAGGACGAGGAGGTCCTCGGCTACCTGTCCTACGAGCTGCTGGGCAACGACACCGCGGACCTGCAGCACACCGTGGTCGACCCCGCCCAGCGCAACCGCGGCCTCGGCGAGCTGCTCGTCGAGGAGGCCCTGCGGGTCTTCCGCGCCGACCGCGTCACGGTGCGGCCGAGCTGTCCCTTCGTCGCCGACTTCATGGAGACGCACGAGGAGTACCAGGACCTGCTCGCGCCGTCGCTGACGACCGAGGACACCGAGCGTGCCGGGTCGCAGGACCGGGCGACGGCGGAGCCGGACGAGCGGCCGTGACCGACGTCGAGCGGGTGCCCGTCCGTGACGGGTCCATCCGGCTGGGCCAGCTGCTCAAGCTCGCCTCGCTCGTCCAGGACGGCTCCATGGCCCGCATGGTCATCGAGAACGGCGAGGTGACCGTCGACGGCCGCACCGTCCTGCGACGGGGCACGCAGGTGCGCCCCGGCCAGGTCGTCGGGTATGACGGTCGCCGGGTCACGCCGACCACGGACCTGGGATGATCGACGGATGCAGACGCTCCCCGTCGTCCTGACCGTCGCCGGGTCTGAGGCCACCGGCGGCGCCGGCGCCCAGGTCGACCTCCGGACCTTCCACCAGCACGGCGTCTTCGGTTGCCTGGCGCTGACCTGCATCGTCTCCTTCGACCCGGAGGCAGGCTGGGACCACCGCTTCGTGCCGGTCGACGCCGCGGTCATCGCCGACCAGCTCGACGTCATCACCACCACCTACGGGCCGGAGCAGCTCGACGTCGTCAAGCTCGGCATGCTCGGCACCCCGGCGACGATCAGCACGGTGGCGTCGGCGCTGCGGCGTCGCCGCTTCGGCCACGTCGTCCTCGACCCGGTCCTCATCTGCAAGGGGCAGGAGCCGGGCGCCGCGCTGGACACCGACGAGGCGCTCGAGGCGCAGGTGCTGCCGCTGGCCACCTTCGTCACGCCCAACCACTTCGAGACCCTGTCGCTGTCCGGGGCGGAGCGCATCGGGTCGGTCGAGGAGCTGACCGCGGCTGCCCGGACGATCCACGAGCGCTCCGGCGCCGCGGTCCTCGCCAAGGGCGGGGCCCACCTGCCCGGGGACGAGGCGGTCGACGTGTACGTCGACGCCGAGCGCACCGAGGTGCTGTCCTCGCCCAAGCTCGGCGACGGCGTCCAGGTGGCGGGTGCCGGCTGCACCCTGGCGTCGGCCGTGGCGGCCCGCCTGGCCCTCGGCGACACGGCGTTCGACGCTGCGCGCGCGGCCAAGGAGTTCGTCAGCCGCGGCATCCGGGCGCGGCTGGCCAGCGCGGCACCCTTCGACGCGGTGTGGCAGGGCGCCTGACGGCGCCGCCGGGTCAGGACTCGCCCCGCCGGGTCAGGACTCGGCCCAGCGGGCCGCCCACGCCCGGGTCAGCCAGGTCAGCGCGTAGGTGAGGCCGTAGGCCACCGCCGTGAGGACCACCGTGGTCAGCACCACGTCCCGTCCCTCCCGGGCCACGGCCAGCGAGAAGAGCCACGGCAGGCCCAGTCCGAGCGCCCCCGCCGTCGCGAGCAGCCACGGCCGGCCGGTGCGTCCGGCGATGAGCTGCGCGGGAACCGCGACCACGGCGAGCGTGCCGAAGGCCATGAGCAGCTGGAAGAACTCGCCGGCGCCCCGCTCCACGCTCCACGACTGCCCCGAGATCCAGGCCAGGACCCCGCCGACCAGCATGATGAGCCACCCCTTGACGGGATGGCCGACGCCGACGGCGCTGGAGCCGCGGGGACTGAGGGACATGCCCTCAGGATAGGGGTCGCCCGGCCAGCCACTCCTGGGCGACCTCGACCAGCCGGTCGCTCGCACCGGCCTCGCCCACGGTGCACCGCACGCCGTCGCCCGCGAACGGCCGGACGGTGAGCCCCCGATCCTGGCAGGCGCGGGCGAAGGGAACGGCGTCGTCGCCGAGCGGCAGCCAGACGAAGTTCCCCTGGGCCTGCGGCACCGGCCAGCCCTGCCCGCGCAGCGCGGCCACCACCCGCTCCCGCTCGGCGACGAGCTCCTTGACCCGCACCTCGAGCTCGTCCCAGGCGTCCAGGCTGGCCACGGCCGCCCGCTGCGCCAGGTCGGTCACCCCGAACGGCGTCGCCGCCTTGCGCAGGGCGGTCGCGACCTCCTCGTGCGCCACGGCATACCCCACCCGCAGCCCGGCGAGGCCGTAGGCCTTGGAGAAGGTGCGCAGCACCGCGACGTTCGGGTGCTCGCGGTAGAGCGCCAGGGCGTCCGGGACGGTGTCCTCGGTGGTGAACTCCACGTACGCCTCGTCGACGACGACGAGCACGTCGCGGGGGACCCGGGCGAGGAAGGCGCGCAGCTCGTCCTCGCGCACCGCCGGGCCGGTGGGGTTGTTCGGCGTGCAGACCAGCACCAGCCGGGTGCGGTCGGTGATCGCGTCGGCCATGGCGTCGAGGTCGTGGCGGAGGTCGTCGTCGAGCGGCACCTGCACCGAGGTCGCCCCGGAGAGCGCGACGACGACGGGGTACGCCTCGAACGAGCGCCACGCGTAGACCACCTCGTCGCCCGGCTCGCAGGTCACGGCGAGGAGCTGGGCGAGCACCGCCACCGAGCCCGTGCCGGTCGCCAGGTGGGCCGGCGGCACGCCGAGCCGCTCGGCCAGCGCCGCGGTGAGCTCGGTGACCCCCATGTCCGGGTACCGGTTGAACGTCGCCGCCGCGCGCGTCACGGCGTCGAGCACCGAGGGCAGGGGCGGGTAGGGGTTCTCGTTGGAGGAGATCTTGTAGGGGGTGACGCCGTCGACCGGCTCGGGCGGGCGGCCCGGGGCGTAGGCGGGCACCGTCGACAGCACCTGACGCAGGCGGACGGGGGAGGACGACGGCGGTGTCGGCGTGGCGCTCATGCGGGTCAGCGTAGTGAACGCGCGCCACGTGCCACGATGGGCGTATGAAGCTGATCCTGACCATCCTCGCGAACGCCGTGGCGATCTGGGTCGCGGCGGCCCTCCTCGACGGCATCCGGATCGGGGGCGAGGGCAGCACCTACTGGCTGACGCTGCTCGGGGCCGCGGTGATCTTCGGCGGGCTCAACGCCGTCGTCAAGCCGATCCTCAAGCTGCTGTCGCTGCCGCTCATCGTGCTGACGCTCGGGCTCTTCCTCTTCGTCGTCAACGCCGCGATGCTCTCGCTGACCTCGTGGCTCTCCGGCGTGCTCGGCCTCGACTTCACCGTCGAGAGCTTCTTGTGGGACGCCGTGCTCGGCGCGATCATCATCTCCGCGGTCTCCCTCGTCGTGGAGATGCTGCTGCCGGACACCGACCGGCGCGTGCGATGACCGCGCCCCGGCGCCACGAGGTCGCGGCGCCCGACGGGCCGCTGCCCGCCCTGCTCTGGCTGCCCGACGGCGCGGCGCCCGACGCCCCCGCCCCGGGCCTGGTCGTCCTCCAGGAGATCTTCGGGCTGTCCGCCTACGTCCGGTCCCGGTGCGCCGACCTCGCGGCCCAGGGGTATGCCGTGCTCGCACCCCAGCTCTACGCCCGCCTCGACCCGCCCGTGGAGGCGCTCGAGGACGACACCCCGGACCTGCTGCCCCGGGCGATGGAGCTCGTCGGCCGGCTCGACGGGGACCTCGCGGTCAGGGACGGCCTGGCCGCGCGCGACGCCCTCGCGGCGCTGCCCGAGGTGGGCACGGGCGCCGTCGGCCTGGTCGGCTTCTGCCTCGGCGGCGGCCTGGCCTTCACCGTGGCGGCCGACGCCGCGGTCGCCGGCGCCCCGCCCGCCGCGCTCGTGAGCTTCTACGGCTCGGCGCTGCCCGGGCTGCTCGACCGCGCCGCGGACGTCACCTGCCCCAGCCTGCACGTCTTCGGCACCGAGGACGCCTACATCCCGATGGAGACCGTCGAGGCCGTCCGCGAGGCCGTGACGGCGGGCGGCACCCGGCCGCAGGTCCGGTTCGAGCTGCACGAGGGCGCCGGTCACGCCTTCGACAACCCCCACCCGCTCTTCCACCACGAGCGGGCCAGCCGCGAGGCCTGGGCCCAGGCGGAGGCCTTCCTGGCCGAGGTCCTGCCCACCCGCTGACCCCCGCTCGGTGCCTCCTGGAGGCGGCGCCGGGCCGCTTTCCGAGTGCGTTAACCTGACGCCCTAAGCCCGTTCCCGTCACCATGACGGCGCCCGCCGTCGAATGGAGGAGCACGCCTTGAGCGACGAGGAAGTCGCGCGGACGTCCGCGCTCACGCCCGAGCCCGCCGGCCGCGGCCTGCACGAGCCACCGGAGCGGGACATCACCGACGGCGGCCCGGACATGGTCCAGTTCCTCGACGCCGACGGGCGGCGCCTGCCGCTCACCGACGTGACCAGCCCCTACGCGGCCTACGTCGACGAGCTGGACGAGGAGGCCCTGCGCGGGCTGCTGCGCGACCTCGTGCTCGTCCGCCGCGTGGACGCCGAGGGCTTCGCGCTGCAGCGCCAGGGCGAGCTCGGCCTGTGGCCCAGCCTCCTCGGCCAGGAGGCGGCCCAGGTGGGCGCCGGCCGCGCCATGCGGCCCCAGGACTACGCCTTCCCCGGCTACCGCGAGCACGGGGTCGCGTGGTGCAGGGGCGTCCCGCCGGAGAACCTGCTCGGGATGTTCCGCGGCGTCAACCACGGTGGCTGGGACTCCAACGAGAACAACTTCCACCTCTACACGATCGTCATCGGCAACCAGATGCTCCACGGCGTCGGCTACGCGATGGGCGTCCAGCGGGACGGCGACGTCGCCACCGGCGACCCCGAGCGCGACACCGCGGTCATGGCCTTCACCGGCGACGGCGGCACCTCCCAGGGCGACTACAACGAGGCGCTCGTCTTCGCCGCGGTCGCCAACGCGCCGGTCGTCTTCTACGTGCAGAACAACCACTGGGCCATCT
>JASKZT010000285.1 GCA_030145965.1 Ornithinimicrobium sp. | reverse complement strand
ACCAGGACATCGAGTACTCCCCCTCCGAGGACCCGATCGAGGCGATGAGCCTGCTCGCCGCCGGTGTCGTCACCGGCAGCGAGATCACGATCCGCCGGGTGCCGATCGAGTTCATGGAGATCGAGCTCGCGGTGCTGGGGTCGATGGGCTTCCAGTGCGAGCTGTCCGAGGAGTACGTCTCCGCCAACGGCCACACCCGCCTCGTGGACCTCACCACCATCCCCGGGCCGCTCAAGGCACCGCTGGACAAGATCCACCCGCTGCCCTTCCCCGGCCTGAACATCGACAACCTGCCGTTCTTCGCGATCATCGCGGCGTGCGCGCAGGGGTCGACGCTCATCCACGACTGGGTCTACGAGAACCGCGCCATCTACCTGACCGAGCTGACGACCCTCGGGGCGAAGGTCCACCTCATGGACCCGCACCGGGTGATGATCGAGGGCCCGACCCGCTGGCGCGCCGGCGAGATCATGTGCCCGCCGGCCCTGCGTCCGGGCGTGGTCATCCTGCTGGCGATGCTCGCGGCCCCCGGCACCTCGGTGCTGCGCAACGTCTACGTCATCAACCGCGGCTACGAGGACCTGGCCAGCCGGCTGAACGCGCTCGGCGCCCGGATCCAGACCTTCCGCGACATCTGAGCCGGGACCAGCCGCAGGACCCGGCACCGCACCCGGCGCGGGTCGTCTGGGACGACCGGGGCGGGGCCACCGTCGAGCGCGACGGTCATCCTCAGTCCTACGTCGACCCCGGCGACCCGCTGCTGCTCGTCTTCGAGTACGTCCAGCAGCTCGCCCTCGTCCTGGAGACGCTGCGCCCCGACCCCGCACCGCTCGCGGTGACCCACGTCGGCGGGGCCGGGATGACGCTCGCCCGCTGGGTGCACCGCGTGCACCCAGGCTCCCCGCAGATCGTCCTCGAGCCGGACGTCGGGCTGACCGAGCTCGTGCGCCGGGAGCTGCCGCTGCCGCGCGGCCACCGGATCCGGGTGCGGCCGGAGCGGGGTGAGGAGGGGGTCCTCGGGCTCCGGGACGGGTCGGCCGACGTCGTGGTCGTCGACGCCTACGACGAGGGGCGGGTGCCGCCGGAGCTCGCCGGCCAGGCCTGGGTGCGCCAGCTCGACCGGGTGCTCGCCGCCGACGGGCTGGTGCTGGTCAACGCCGCCGACCAGCCGGGGCTGCGGTGGGTCGCCCGGCTGTGCGCCACGCTCCACGAGCGCTTCCCCCACGTCGGCCAGCTGGTCCTGCGCGAGGTCGCCACGGGCCGGCGCTTCGGCAACGTCGTGGTCGTCGCCTCCCGCGGGCCGCTGGACGACGTGGGCCTGGCGCGGGCGGCGGCGCGGGCCGCCTTCCCCTCGACCTGGCGGGGCGCCGAGCAGGTGCGGCGGCTCGTGGCCGGGGCGGCCGCCTTCGGCGAGGTCGGCGAGCCCTCGCCCGCCCCGCCCGACGGCGGGGTGCTCAGGCTGCGCTGAGGGCCCGCCCGCGCGGGTGCGCGGACGGGCCCTCCTCTGCGGGGCGCTCAGCCCTGGTTCTGGCGCTGCTCCTGCACCGCGTCCTTGGACTCCTGCGCGGAGGACTTGACGTCCTCGGTGGCGCCCGCCGCCTCTTCCTTGACGGTCTCGACCGACTCGGTCGCGCTCTGGCGCACCTGGTCCACGGCCTCCTGCGCCTGGGGGCGGACCTCCTCGACGACGGACTGCGCCGCCGCCTTGGCCTCGTCGACGACCTGGTGGGTCAGGTCGCTGTCGCGCACGCGCTCCTTGGCGGTGACCGCCAGCTCGCGCTCCTTCTCCGAGCCGGGGAGCAGGGAGCCGAGCAGCCAGCCGGCGCCCAGGGCCATGAGGCCGGCCGCGAGCGGGTTGCCGCGGGCCTGGCGCCGGGCGGCGTCGGGCGCCGAGGCGAGCGTCTGCTGCGCCGAGCCGGCCGCGTCCCCGACCCGGGAGCCGAGGTCGGAGGCGGTGCCACCGACGGCGCTACCGACGTCGGAGGCGGTGCCGGTGGCGCGGCCGACCAGGCCGGGCTCGGTGCCGTAGGGGTCGTCGCTGCCCATGACCTTCTCCTTCAGGGACTGCCCGGCGCCGCGGACCTTGTCGGTGACCTTCTCGGCCTGCCGGCGCGCCACGTTGGAGGGGCTGGCGGCCTCGCCGAGCGCGTCGACGTCCCGGCTGAGGTTGGCCCGCGTCTCCTCGATCTGGCGGCGCAGCACCTCCGGGTCGTCGCTCGTCGGCACGGGGTCGGTGGGGTAGGTGCTCATGCGTGGTCCTCGTTTCCCTTCAGTGCGTCGGGCACCTTCTTCGCGGTGTCCACGGTGTACGGCATACCTCTGACCTTCTTCAGCTGCGAGCGGCCCATGACGGCCAGGACCGCGGCGACCACCGCCCAGAGAAGCGCGACGATGACGGCTGACCAGCCCAGACCGATGTCGGTCTGCCCGAGCGCCCACCACAGGGCGATCGAGAGGAAGAGCAGGGTGAAGTAGCCGGCGAGGCCGGCCCCGCCGAGCATCCCGGCACCCTTGCCCGCCTCGGTGGCGGACTGCTTGGCCTCGGCCTTGGCGAGCGCGACCTCCTGGCGCATGAGCGTCGACAGGTCGCGGGTGACGTCGCCGACGAGGGCGCCGATGCTGCCCACCTCGCCCTGGTCGTAGGTGCCGTGCGCGGCGTGGATCTGCTCGGCCGGTCGCACGTCGCCGGTCCCGGTGGCCTCGTGGCCCTCGGTGCGCGGGGCGGGGTGCGCCCCGGTGGAGCCGGGAACGGTCACCGTCGGTCACCGCCCCGGTCGTCCAGGTCGCGCAGGTCGCCGAGGTCGTCGGTGTCGAGACCGTCGCGGCCGAGGTCCGGCTCCCCGCGGAGCGGGTCGCCCAGGGCGGCCTCCTCCGGCGCGGTCCAGACGTCCTCGCCGTCACCGGCCACGACCGGCGCCTCGTCCAGGCCCATGGAGCCGCCGACGGGGCGGTCGAGCTGGGCCGGGGTGCCGACGGGGGTGTCGGGCAGCGGGTGGCCCGCCGCCGTGCCGACGGGGGGCTCGGTGACGGTGCCCGCGCCGGCGGGCATGGCGGCGCCGACGCCGCCGGCCATCGCGGTGGGTCGGCCGCCGTAGCCGTCGTCGAAGCTCATCGGCGAGGGCGGCGGCACGCTGCCGAGCGGGGCGGGGGCCGGTGCGCCGTAGCCACCCTGGGTGCCCTGCACGCCGTAGGCGCCCGGTGCGCCCGTGGCCCCCTGGTCCTGGCCGCCGCTGGCCTCGTCCCGCAGGCCGCGGGTGAGCCGTCCGCCGACGAAGCCGACGACGGCGCAGGCGGCGAGGAAGGTGCCCGGGCTGCGACGGGCGTAGCGGCGGACCTCGTCGAGGAGGTCGGCCGGCTCGCGGCCCTCGAGCCAGCCCGCGGCCGACTCGACCCGCTGGGCGGCCTGGCGCACGAGGCCAGAGGCCATGCCGGGGCCGGAGGAGGTGCCGTCGGCCATCGAGGTCAGCTCGCCGGCGAGGCTCTGGAGCCCGCCCGCCGCGCGCTGGGTCTGGTCGCGGGCCTGGCCGCTGGCGTCCTGGCGGACGGTGTCCAGCAGCGACACCAGCTGGGTCCGTGCCTCGCCGACGACGGCCTGCGCCTCGGCGCCAGCGGTCTGGGCGACCTGCTTGGCGCCCTCCTTGGTGTCGTGACCGACGCTGCGGCCTTCCTCGAGGGCGACGTCCTTGGTCGAGGTCGTCGAGCTCTGCTCGGAGAACGGTTGGTCGCTCATCTGATCTCCCTACCTGTCCCGTGGGCCGGGTGCCCACGTCAGGGTGACGGTAGGACCGCTCGGGTCGGACCGCCGGGTGAAGGGGACGCCTCACCCCAAAGGGCGTGGCACCGTCCGGGACCACCCGGTGCGCCCCCTCTACGGCGCTTCCCCCGAGCCGTAGGCTGGCCGTGTGCGCACGGCATACCTCGACCACCCCGGGCCCGTCCCGATGGCCCACCGGGGGTTCGACCTGGAGGGGCTGGAGAACTCCATGCGCGCGTTCGGGGCCGCCGTGGAACTGGGGTACCGCTACGTCGAGACCGACGTGCACGCGACCCGCGACGGTCACGTGATCGCCTTCCACGACGAGACGCTGGACCGGGTGACCGACCGCACGGGCACGATCACCGACATGACGTGGCGGCAGGTCTCCCGCGCGCGCATCGGCGGGGTGGAGCCGGTGCCCCTGCTGGAGGACCTGCTCGGCGCCTGGCCCGACCTGCGGGTCAACGTCGACATCAAGACGCCCGGTGCGGTCCTGCCGCTCGTGCGGGCGATCGAGCGCACGCGGGCGCACGACCGCGTGTGCGTCACGTCCTTCTCCGACCAGCGGCGGCAGGCGGCGGTGATGCGGCTGACCCAGCCCGTCGCGACGTCGGCCGGGCAGCGGGCGACGGCGTCGTTCCGCGCCGCCGCGACGCTGCCGCCCCTCGTGCGGCCGACGGTGGTGGCGCGCGCGCTGCACGCGGTCGACGGTGTGCAGGTGCCGGCGCACCGCTACGGCATCGAGGTCGTCAACCCGACGACCGTCGCCGCGGCGCACGAGGTGGGCCGGTTCGTGCACGTGTGGACGGTCAACGAGGTCCCCGAGATGGTGCGCCTCCTCGACCTCGGCGTCGACGGCGTCGTGACCGACCGGGCCGACCTCCTCAAGGACGTCCT
>JASKZT010000224.1 GCA_030145965.1 Ornithinimicrobium sp. | reverse complement strand
CGGACGTCGTAGCGGCGACCCAGGTCCTCCACCGACTGCTGCAACGACACGGCGAACGCCTGGTCGGCCGGGCGGGTGAGCGCGCCGATGGCGTGTCGCGCCTCGTCTATCGCCCGCCCCGCAGCGCCGCTGATCTGCTGCGCGATGCGCCGGTCCTCCGGGTGGGTCTGCAGCCGCTGCGCCTGCGCGTACAGGTAGGTGAGCTCCTGCGTCAGACCGTCGTGCAGGTCACGGGCCAGCCGTCGCCGATCCTCGAGCACCGCCGCCCGCGCCCAGTACGACCGGACCTCGCGCGCCGCTCCGACGAGCAGGAACAGGTAGAAGCCGAGGCGGAAGGTGTCGCCGAGGTGCACGAAGTCCGAGTACAGCGACGGGAACAGCACGTAGTCCACACGGGCGACCGCGGCCAGCGCACACCCTCCGCCGAGCCAGCGGTACAGCTCGTCGCCATCCCCAGCCCGGCGCGTGTAGTTGATCGCCGCGATGGCGTAGAGCAGGCCGCTCAGCACCTGTGCGACGACCACCAGCGGGTGCCCCGCCAGAACGACGCGAGTCGTGTCGCTCAGATCCACTTACGGGTCCACCACGGGGGGCAGGTCGCCGCTCGCCCACCAGCCGCCCGCCGCGAGCACGACCAGCGCCGCAAGAGCACCCAGGGCCGTTCGACGGTCATGGCCGGAAGGGACCGTCGCGTCCTCCGGCATCAGCGCCGAGGCGGCGACGAGCAGCGTTCCGACCAGCCGCGCCGCGAGCGGCGCCCAGCGGCTCAGTTCCTCGTCCTCCGGCCCGAGGAGTGCGAGCGGAACGGCGCTGAGGAGCAGGTTCGTCGTCCCGAGCACCAGCATGCCGAGTGTGAGCAGGAGCTCCTGCCAGCGCCGGTGCTCTCGGTACCGACCTGCGACCAGGTACGCCACGGCCAGCGCGATGCAGCCCTCGGCCGTCTCGAGGACGACGTGCAGCGCCGGCGCCCGGTACGCGAAGCGGAGGGCCGGGACGACGATCACCAGCAGCGTCACGAGCAGGGCGATGGCCGCCGCCGCCGACGTCAGTCCGCGTGGCGAGAGACGGCGGCCTGCTTGCCGGTGCACGTTCGGGAGCGTAGGACGCACTGCGCCCGCTTCAGGCGGAAGGTCCGAACGCGGCCGCGCGGCGGGCTCAGCGGACGGCGAGGACCTCGTCGTAGACGGAGCTCAGCGCGGCGGCGGTCGCGTCGAGGCTGAAGTGGGCCACGACGTGCTGCCGCCCGACGGCCCCCTCGTCGTCCCTGAGGCGCGCGTCGGTCAGGCGTCGCACCAGTGCGTCGGCCAGCTCGATCGCGTCCTCGACACGGACGACCGCGCCGCTGGACGACGTCACCGCCTCGTGCGCACCGTTGACGTCGCTGATGACCACGCTCCGGGCGCTGGCTCCCGCCTCGAGCGGCACGAGGGCCATGCCCTCCCACCGCGATGGTACGACGATGACGTCAGCGGCGGCGTACCAGTCGCGGGGGTCGGCGGCGTTGCCGACCAGGGTCACACCGTCGCTCACCTGCTCGCTGAGGCGCTCCCGCCACGGCCCCTCCCCGACCAGGACCACCTCGGCCCCCGGCACCGCTGCGCGCACCGACGGCCAGGCGGCGAGCAGCACGTCCTGCCCCTTCTGCTCGCTGAGCCGGCCGACGCAGACGGCGACCGGCACGTCGGCCACGCCCAGGTGCTGCCGTGCCGCTGACCGGTCGGCCGGCGCGTATCGACCGGTGTCGACGCCGTTGTGGACGACCCGGGCGCAGTCCACCGCCAGGCCCTGAGCGGAGGCCTCCGCGAGCTCCGCACGGCTCACGCAGACGATCCTGTCCGTCCATCGGACGGCAAAGCGCTCCCACGTCAGCGTGGCCCGGCGCAGCGGCCCCTTGACGGCCAGGAAGGACCAGCCGTGCGGTTGGAAGACGGTCGGCACGGCGCCACGCACCGCCAGGCGGCCCGCCAGCCCTGCCTTGGCGCTGTGCAGGTGCAGCAGGTGCGGTCGACGCTCCCGTACGATGCGCGAGAGCCGCCGCGTCTCACCGGGGACCGTCGGTCCAGGGCTGCGGCCGGCCTCCCAGCGCAAGTGCTCCGCTCCTGACGCCACCACCTCGGACGCCAACCAGCCACCGGCCGGGCACGCGACCATCACCCGGTGGCCTTCCCGAACCTGGATGCGGGCGAGGTCCGCGACACAGCGGGCCACACCTTCTGTGGTGGGTTGAGCGACATGCAGGACGCTCGCCGTCACTCCGCCTCCACTGACCAGAGCAGTCCCGTGCAGCCGCGCAGGTCCTCGCGGCAGCGCTGCACGCTACCGCCCTGGCCCGCACGAGCCGCCGTGGGTCACCCGCCTTGGCGACGCACCACCTGCCCGACGGTCTTGAAGACGATCTTCGTGTCCAACCAGGGCGACCAGTTCTCGATGTAGTAGTTGTCGAAGCGGGCGCGGTCCTCGATGGAGGTGTCCCCACGCAGTCCGTGCGCCTGCGCCCAACCCGTCAACCCTGCCGGCACCCGGTGCCGTGCGGTGTACCGGGGGATGTGCGAGGAGAACTGATCGACGAAGTGCGGTCGCTCCGGACGAGGCCCGACCAGGCTCAT
>JASKZT010000214.1 GCA_030145965.1 Ornithinimicrobium sp. | reverse complement strand
AGGACGTCGTCGGTGCGGCCCATGACGTAGAGGTAGCCGTCCTCGTCGACGTAGCCGCCGTCGCCGGTGAGGTAGTAGCCCTCGTGGGCGGACAGGTAGGAGGCGACGTAGCGCTCGTCGTCCTGCCACAGCGTGGGCAGGGTGCCGGGTGGCAGCGGCAGCCGCAGGCAGATGGCGCCCTCGGTGCCCGGCGCCACCTCCTCCCCCCGCTCGTCGAGGACCCGGACGTCGTAGCCGACCGTGGGCAGCGTCGGGCTGCCCGGCTTGATGTCGAAGAGCGCGACGCCGACCGGGTTCGTCGCGATGG
This sequence comes from Ornithinimicrobium sp., assembly GCA_030145965.1. Classification (GTDB taxonomy): domain Bacteria; phylum Actinomycetota; class Actinomycetes; order Actinomycetales; family Dermatophilaceae; genus Ornithinicoccus. Next base: position 3,412 of record JASKZT010000214.1, on the reverse strand, counting down.
GCCACCCCGTCTCGGTCTGCCACCAGTTGTCCACGACCGGGACGCCCAGGTGGTCGGTGGCCCACTGCCAGGTGTCGGGGTCCAGCCGCTCGCCGGCGAGGAAGAGGGTGCGCAGGGAGGACAGGTCGTGACGCCGGGCCAGCTCGGCCCGCGGGTCCTGCTTCTTGATCGCGCGGATGGCCGTCGGGGCGGTGAACGCGGCGACCGCCCCGTGCTCCTCGACCACCCTCCAGTAGGTGCCCGCGTCGGGCGTGCCGACCGGCTTGCCCTCGAGGAGCACCGTCGTCGCGCCGGTGAGCAGCGGGCCGTAGACGATGTAGGAGTGCCCGACGACCCACCCGACGTCGGACGCGCAGAACCACGTCTCCCCCGGCTGCACGCCGTAGAGGTTGGTCATCGACCACCGCAGCGCGACGGCATACCCGCCGCTGTCGCGCACGATGCCCTTGGGCCGGCCGGTCGTGCCTGAGGTGTGGAGGACGTAGAGCGGGTCGGTGGCCCGGACCGGGACGCACTCGGCGGGGGCGACGGCGTCGGGATGCATGACCTGGGCCCAGTCGAGGTCGCGCTCGCCGAGCTCGCACGGCCCCTGCTCGCGCTGGACGACCACGCAGTGGGCGGGCTTGTGGGCCGAGCGCCGGATCGCCTCGTCCAGCATCGGCTTGTAGGCGACCGTCCGCGTCGGCTCGAGGCCGCACGAGGCGGAGACGACCACGACCGGCTCGGCGTCCTCGATCCGCGCCGCGAGCTCGGCGGGCGCGAAGCCGCCGAAGACGACCGAGTGCACGGCACCGATCCGTGCGCAGGCCAGCATCGCGATGACGGCCTCGGGGATCATCGGCATGTAGATGACGACCCGGTCCCCCTGACGGACGCCGAGGTCGCGCAGGACGCCGCCGAACCGCGCGACGAGGTCGAGCAGGTGGGCGTAGGTGTAGCGCCGCGTGGTGCCGGTCACCGGGCTGTCGTGGATGAGCGCGACCTGGTCGGCGCGCCCGTGCACGACGTGGCGGTCCAGGGCGTTGAAGCACACGTTGAGCCGGCCGTCGGGGAACCAGCGGTAGAACGGCGGCGTGCTGTCGTCCAGGACCTGCCGGGGCCGGTTGATCCAGTCGACCAGACGGGCGGCCTCGCCCCAGAAGGCCTCGGGGTCGGCCAGGCTCGCGGCCACGGTGTCGCGGTAGCCCTGCTGGGCGTCGGTGCTCATGGCCCCTAGTCAACACCCGGCCCGGTCGCGAGCAGCGGTGCGTAGGGTCGGGGCCATGCCCAGCAACGACCACCCGGTGAGCGACCGGGTCTCCGCCGTCCACGTCGGTTCCCGGCCCGCTGCCGGCACGGAGGTCACGTACGAGCGCGCCGAGGGGCTCCTGCCCGTCGCCGGGCGCGAGGTCGAGGACCGGACGACGTGGTCGCGCCTCCTGGCCGCGCCGGAGCCCCTGCACGGCCTGCGGCTGCAGGGGCTGGACCTCACCCGGGACCGCGAGCTCCTCCTGGCGCGCGAGGACCTGCACGACATCGTCGTCCTCGGCGGCCGGCTCGACCACGAGGTGGAGGAGCACCTGCGCACCCACGGCGCGATCGTCTTCCCCGTGGACCCGCGGGCGCCGGTCGACCCCTACCGGGCGCGGCTCTACACCCCGCAGGAGCTCTACGCCGGGTTGGAGGAGGAGGGCTACGAGGCCACCGTCGACGCCCGGGCCTACCGGTGGTTCGAGGACGCGGCGGTGCGCCACGACGCCTACGTCACCGCCCTGCGGGCGATCCACGACGACGCGATGTCCGACGCGCTGGCCGGTGTCCTCGAGGGCCGGCGGGTGGTCGGGGTCATGGGCGGGCACGCGCTGCGGCGGGGCACGGACGACTTCGCCGCCGCCGCCCTGCTGGGGCACCGGGTCGCCGAGTCCGGGGCCGTCGTGCTCACCGGTGGCGGGCCGGGTGCGATGGAGGCGGCCAACCTGGGCGCGTGGGCCACCGACGAGCACGTGCTGGCCGCAGCGCTGCACGAGGTCGGCGCCGTCCCCGGCTTCGCCCCCGACATCGCCGCGTGGGTGCGCCCGGCGCTGGGGCTGAGGCTGGACGCGGGCCCGGGCCCCCGCCGGTTGCGCAGCCTCGGGGTGCCGACCTGGTACTACGGGCACGAGCCGCCCAACGCCTTCGCCCAGCTCGTCGCCAAGTTCTTCTCCAACGCCGTCCGCGAGGACCTGCTCCTGGCTCACTCGCGGCACGGTCTGGTCGTCCTGCCCGGGGCGGCGGGCACGGTGCAGGAGGTCTTCCAGATGGCGACGCGGCTCTACTACGAGGTCGACGCGGCCGACGCCTCCACCACGCCGAGCCCGCTCGTGCTCGTGGGTCGGGAGCACTGGGTCGACCGCCTGCCGGTCTGGCCGCTGCTGCAGGCGCTGGGCGAGGGCCGCCGGATGGCCGGCGCGCTGCACCTCGTCGACACGGTCGAGGAGGCGGCCTCGCTCGTGGTCGCGGCCTGACGCTCCTGGCGTGCCCGAGGGCGGCCCGTCCCTCAGGCCGGCGCGGTGGCCTGCAGCGGGAAGGACCGGTCGTCGAAGAGGACCCGTCGTGCGGCCCGGCGACCGGGCGGGGTGCGCAGGCCCACGAACGCCGCCTCGACCAGCGCGGGCGAGCGCGTCCGGGCCAGGGCCGCCCGCATCGCGAGCCGGCCGGCGAAGCGGCGGCGCAGCGCCTCGCCGTCGTAGCTGCGCAGGGCCTCCCGCCGTCCTGTGCGCAGCACCTCGTCCAGCACCTCCACCGCGTGGTCGGACAGCCGCAGGCACGGGTCCAGGCCGCCCGCGGTCAACGGCGAGACCGCCCCGGCGGCGTCGCCGACGAGCAGCCCCTCGGGCGCCGCGAGCCGGCGCAGGAGGCCGCCGACGGGGATCGGTCCGGCCCGCCGCTCCACGGGGCCGGTCCGCCGCGCCCCGGACAGCAGAGGGGCGAGCGCGGTCACGCGGTCGAGCGTCTCGCGCAGGCCGGGGCGGAAGCGTGCCGGGTAGCCGGCGGTCCCCACGTGGGCGTGCTCCCCGTCGTCCACGACCCACGCGAGGTAGCCCGGCGCCAGCCGGGGGTCGACCACGCAGTGGAAGGACGGCGGCCCGGCGCCCGCAGCCACCGGGTAGGTCTCCTCGGCCCCGACGAGGAGGTGCCGGTTGACGTCGAGCCCCAGGTCGCGGGCGACCCGCGACCGTGCGCCGTCGGCACCGACGACGAGGCGCGCACGCACCTCGAGCGCGAGCCCGGCGGACCCGTCCGTGCCGCGGAGCCGGTAGGTGCCTCCCTCGCGTCCGCGGTAGCTCGTGCCGAGGAGCGTCGTCACCCCCACCCTCGCGGCCTCCTCGCCGGCCGCGGCGTACAGCTCGCCCATCCGCCCGACGCGGAACTCCTCGCGCTCGCTCGTCAGGGC
>JASKZT010000205.1 GCA_030145965.1 Ornithinimicrobium sp. | reverse complement strand
ATCGCGACCGCCTCCAACCCGCGCTTCACGGTGAGCCGCGTCGACGTCGAGCGGGCGGGACCGACCTACACCCGCGACACGCTCGTCGACCTGCGCACCCAGCGCCCCGACGACGAGCTGTTCTTCATCACGGGCGCCGACGCCCTGGGGCAGATCCTGTTGTGGGAGGGCGTGGACGAGCTCTGGGAGCTCGCGCACTTCATCGGCGTGACCCGGCCCGGGCACGAGCTGTCCGGGGCCGGCCTGCCGGAGGACAAGGTCACCCTGCTGGAGGTCCCCGCCATGGCGATCTCCTCCACCGACTGCCGCGAGCGCACCGCCACCGGCGAGCCGGTCTGGTACCTCGTGCCCGACGGCGTCGTGCAGCACATCGGCAAGTACCACCTCTACAAGGAGAACCTCACGTGAGCGCCACCCCCCGCGCGGTCGAGCTGGCGCAGTCCGCCGCGGCCGCCGCCTACGACAAGCTCGCCCAGGACGTCGTCGGCCTGGACGTCTCGGACCAGCTGGCCCTGACCGACGTCTTCGTCATCGCCTCCGCCCCCAACGAGCGCCAGGTCGGCGCGATCGTCGAGGCCGTGGAGGACCGGCTGCGCGAGCTGGGCAGCAAGCCGCTGCGCCGCGAGGGGCAGCGGGAGGGCCGCTGGGTCCTGCTCGACTTCGGCGACATCGTCGTGCACGTCATGCACACCGAGGACCGGGAGTTCTACGACCTGGAGCGGCTCTGGAAGGACTGCCCGCCCGTCGTCCTGCCCGAGGACGGCCCCGCGCAGCAGGACGCGGGCGCCTGAGCGGGGCGATGCGCCGCGTCCTCGTCTGGCGGCACGGGGAGACCGGGCACAACGCCGGCGGCATCTACCAGGGCCAGCTCGACGTCCACCTCTCCGACCGCGGCCGCGAGCAGGCGGCGGCGGCCGCCGCCCACCTGGCCGGCCGTGACCCGGTCCGGCTCGTCGCCAGCGACCTCGCGCGGGCCTCGGACACCGCCGAGGCGCTCGCGGGGCTCACCGGCCTGCCGGTCGAGCACGACGAGCGGCTGCGCGAGATCCACGTGGGCCGCTGGCAGGGCCTGCGGCACACCGAGGTCGTCGCGCGGTTCCCCGACGTGCTGGCCGCCCTGGACCGGGGGGAGGACGCCGTCCGGGGGGAGACGGGGGAGCGGGTCGAGGACGTCAGCGTCCGTGCCCGCGCCGCCTTCGACGACCTCGTCCGCCGGCTCGCACCCGGCGAGACGGCCGTCGTCACCACCCACGGCATGGCCAGCCGGGCCCTCGTCGCCGACGTCGTCGGCCTCACCTACCGCCAGGCCTGGCTCTCGCTCGTGGGGCTGCACAACTGCCACTGGGCCGAGCTCGTCGAGCATCGCACCGGCTGGCGCCTGGAGGCCTGGAACGTCGGTGTCACCGTGCGCACGGGCAGCGTCACCGACCGCTGAGGTGACCCGCTGACCAGCGCGGACGCGGTGTCGACCGGCGATTTGGAGATTCTCCGCGCGGCTGGGTAAAGTGTTCCAGTCCTCACGACGAGGGGCTGTGGCGCAGTTGGTAGCGCACCTCCATGGCATGGAGGGGGTCAGGGGTTCGAATCCCCTCAGCTCCACCCGAGGACGACGAGGGCCAGGACGGTTGTCCTGGCCCTCGTCGCGTCCGGCGCGAGAGAGGACGGGACCGTGCCGACCGACGAGCCCTTCCGGCTGCGGGACGTCGCCGTGGCGGCGTTCGCCCCCACGATCGCCAGCGGCGTCGGGCACGCGGCGATCATGCCGGTGCTCGCCCTGCTGGCCCGCGAGCTCGGCGCCAGCGTGGGCCAGGCGGCCTTCGTCGTCGCCCTGCTCGGCGTGGGGAGCCTCCTGACGTCGCTGCCGGCGGGCTCGCTGGTGGCCCGGATCGGGGAGCGGAGGGCCCTGGCGATCGCGGGGGTCCTCGACGCCCTGGCGATGGCCGCCGCCGCCCTGGCCCCGTCCCTCCTCGTGCTGTCCCTGGCGGTGCTCCTCAGCGGGGCGAGCTGGTCGGTCTTCCTCCTCGCCCGGCAGGGCTACCTCATCGGCGTCACGCCGCTGCACCTGCGTGCCCGGGCCATGTCGACGCTGGGCGGCAGCCACCGGGTCGGCGCCTTCCTCGGGCCGACGCTCGGCGCCGGGCTGCTCGGCCTCACGGGGGACCTGCGCTCGGTCTTCTGGCTGGCAGCCGTCATGGCCCTCGTCAGCACCGCGCTGGTGCTCAGCGTCCGCGACCTCGGCGACGGGGCGGCGCTCGCCGCGGCCCGCAGGAGCAGGGGCGAGGGCGCTCCGACCGTGCGCGGCGTCCTGCAGGCCCATCGCCGGGTGCTGCTGACCCTCGGCAGCGCGGTCGTGGTCATCGGCGTCGCCCGCTCGCTGCGGGTCACCGTGCTGCCGCTGTGGGCCGACCAGGTCGGCATCTCGGCGCAGGCCACCTCCCTCGTCTTCGGCGTCGCGGCGCTCGTCGAGATCGCCCTCTTCTACCCCGCCGGCTGGACGATGGACCGTTACGGCCGCACCGTCGTCGCCGTGCCGGTGGTCGCGCTCCTCGGGCTCGGGGTGGCGCTGCTGCCGCTGGCCCAGGGGCTGGGGGTCTTCACCGCGCTGGCCGTGCTCATGGCCGTCGGCAACGGCATGGGCTCCGGGATCGTCATGACCCTGGGGGCGGACACGGCCCCGGTGGACGGCCGCGCGCAGTACCTCGGCGGCTGGCGCCTCGCCGGAGACCTCGGCACGACGTCGGGACCGCTGCTGGTGACCGCGCTCGCCGCCGTCGCGCCCCTGGCCGTCGCGTGCGTGGCGACCGGAGTGCTGTGCCTCGTCGGCACGCTGTGGGTCCGGCTGTGGGTGGCCCGCACCGAGCGCCGGCGGCGGGGCGGGGAGGGCCCGCCCGGGCTGCCCGCCTGAGCGGGCTCAGGGGCGGGGGAAGAAGCGCCGCACCTGCGTCATGACGCGGTCGAAGACCTCCCGGTCGAGCACCGCGCCGGCGCGCCGCACGGTGGTGGGCTCCAGCCGCAGCAGCCGGTCCACGCGGGCCTCGCTCGGCCGGCGCCGGTGGTCCCACCCGCCGCTGCCGACGTCGACCCAGTGCCGCCCCGCCGCCGCCTCCTGCGCGGCGTCGAGGTCGTGGTCCTTGCTCGTGAGGGGCACGGCCAGCAGCCGGTGCCCGTCCCGCCCGACGACCAGCACCGGGCGGTCCTTGCCGCGCCGGGGGTCCTCCTCGTAGGGGACCCACGCCCACACCACCTCGCCGGGGTCGGCCCGG
>JASKZT010000186.1 GCA_030145965.1 Ornithinimicrobium sp. | reverse complement strand
GCACCCGTGGGTGCCGCCTGGCCATGCTCTACCCGGAGATCCCCGAGATGCAGACGCGCGCGATCGTGCGGGCGGCCCTGGCCGTCCGCGAGCGCGAGGGCGAGACGGCGGGCGTGGAGATCATGGTCCCACTCGTCGCCTACGCCACCGAGCTCAAGGTGCAGCGCGAGGTCGTCGAGCGCGCGGTCGGCGAGGAGCTCGAGGCGGCCGGCGAGCAGCTGGACGTCACGGTCGGCACGATGATCGAGCTGCCCCGCGCGGCGCTCGTGGCGGACCAGATCGCCGAGCACGCGGACTTCTTCTCCTTCGGCACCAACGACCTGACCCAGACCGGCATCGGCATCAGCCGCGACGACGCCGAGGGCGGCTTCCTGTCCGCCTACGTCGCCGACGAGGTCATCCCGCACAACCCGTTCGAGTCGATCGACCGGGACGGCGTCGGCGGGCTCGTGCGGATCGGCGCCGAGCGCGGCCGGTCGGCCAGGGGCGACCTCAAGCTGGGCGTCTGCGGCGAGCACGGCGGCGACCCCTCCTCGATCGCGCTCTTCGAGGAGCTCGGCCTGACCTACGTGTCGTGCTCGCCCTACCGCGTGCCGATCGCCCGCTTCGCGGCCGCCCGCGCGGTGCTCGACGCCCGGCGGTGACGGGGGCCGACCGCACCGCCGGCGAGCGCACCCTCGAGGCGCTCGCCGGGCTGGGCGGGTTCTTCGCGCTGACCGTGTCCCCCTCCGGGGGGTCCGACGCGGTGCCGTGGGGGCAGGTCCTGGCGCACGAGGCGCTGGCCGGGCGGTTCGCGACCGTCCGCGCCGCGCTGGCGCAGGGGTCCGGCCTGCCCGTCGACGAGGTCGACCCCAAGGTCGCCGTCTCGGCGACCCAGGTCGGCCTGGCCTCGCGTCTCTGGTCGGTGGCGCTCGCCTCCGTCGTGCTCGAGGGCTGGCTGCCCGACCTCTCCTCGGACTCGCTGGTGGCCAGCCCGACCCACCGCGGCGAGGTGCCGCTCGGGGTCCGCGACCCCGGGCGCGGGTCTGCCGTCGCCTCCCCCGCCGAGGCGGCCGGCGCGATCGCCGGGACGGTCGTCGCCGACAGCCTGGCGGCGCTGGACGAGGCCTGCGCCCGCGTCGGCGGCACGCCCCGCCGGGTCCTGGCCAGCAACAGCGCCTCGGCGCTGGTCGGGGCCGCTCGCGTCCTGTCCGCGCACCGGCCCGACCGGGGGCCCGACGCCTGGGCCCTCGCCCGGCTGCTCCTGACCGGGCCGGGGGTGGCCGAGGGCGGCGCGGCCGTCGCAGCCCGCACGCTGCCGCCGGGGGTCGGGGGCGCCATGGAGCACGCCGACGAGGCCTTCCTGCGCGGCGGCTGCTGCGTCTTCTACCGTCTGCCCGGCCACGGCCTGTGCCCCGACTGCGTGCTCGCCCCCGGCCGCCCGGAGCAGGTCACCCCCGCGCACTGAGCGCACGGCTCGCCGGCGTCGGACGGCCGGGTCCTCCGGCGAGCCCTCCGGGCCCTCAGCGCGGGGCGACGCGGCCCTCGGCCGCCTCCTCGTCCCACGCGTAGACCTCGGCGCCGTCGACGTAGGTGCGCAGCACGCGCGACTGGAGGTCGAGCGGGTCGCCGGACCACAGCACGACGTCGGCGTCCTTGCCCACGGTGAGGGAGCCCACGCGGTTGTCGACCCCGAGCACGGCGGCGGGGTTGAGGGTCACCGCGCGCAGGCCGGCGTCGCGGTCCATCCCCTCGCGCACGGCCAGGGCGACCTGGGTGATGAGGTACTCGATGGGCACGACGGGGTGGTCGGTGATGATCGACACCGGCACGCCGGCCCGGTCCAGGATGCCCGGTGCGCGCAGCGAGCGGTCGCGCACCTCGACCTTGGAGCGGCTGACGATGAGCGGGCCGTAGAGCACCGGCACGCCCTTCTCGGCCAGCACGTCGGCGAGCAGGTAGCTCTCGGTGCCGTGGTCGAGGACGAGGTCGTAGCCGAACTCGTCGGCCAGCCGCAGCGCGGTGGCGATGTCGTCGGCACGGTGGCAGTGCTGGCGCCACGGGATCTCCCGCTGCAGCACCTTGACCAGCACCTCGCTGACGAGGTCGGTGTCGACCGGGGCGCCGTCGGCCGCGTCGAGCCGGGCCTGGTAGGAGCGCGCGGCGCTGAAGGCCTTGCGCAGGACCAGCGCGACGCCGAGGCGCGTGGAGGGCGTCTTCTTCTGCTCCCCGTAGACGCGCTTGGGGTTCTCGCCCAGCGCGGCCTTGACGCCGGAGGGGTTGCGCAGCACCATCTCGTCGACGTAGCGGCCGAAGGTCTTCAGCGCGACCGCCTGCCCGCCGATCGGGTTGCCGGAGCCGGGGTTGACGTTGACGGTCGTGACGCCGCCCATGAGCGCGTCGTCGAAACCCTTCTCCCGGGGGTTGATGCCGTCCACGGCCCGGGCGGCAGCCATGACCGGGTCGGTCATCTCGTTGGTGTCCTGGCCGGCCCAGCCCTCGCCCTCCTCCCACACGCCGAGGTGGACGTGGGCGTCCACGAGACCGGGCAGCAGCCAGCCGCCGGCGCAGTCGACGACCTCGGCGTCCTCGGGCACGGAGACCTCCGCCCGCTGCCCGACCGCCTCGATCCGCCCGTCGCGCAGGAGCACCACCCCGTCCTCCAGCGGCGGGGCGTCGATGGGCAGGACCCGCGCTCCGACGAGGGCGAGCGGGCGGGTGGTCCGAGCGGTCATGGCGTCTCTCCTGGAGGTCGGGGGCGTCGGTGCCGGTGGCGCCGCCCGGTCGTGACCCGGTCCGGCGCGACCGTCACGACCACCTTAGGCACCCCGGCGGTGTGACTGACGCCTCAGCGCCACCGGCCCGCCCACGGCGGCCAGCCCTTGTGCCGGTCCAGGGGCTCTGGGAAGATGGGAACACTGTGCTCTCGCCCCGCGTTGGCACGGTCAGACGTGACGAGACTTGCCGATCCGCGAGCCCGCTGCGACGGATACACCGACGTGTCGACCCCTTTCCGTCCAGGCGCGGCCCCCGCTCGCAGGACACGCGGAGTCGACGAGCACGACCGCCCGCCCCCCGGCGCGTGGACCCTGTAGACCAAGGAGCACACACTGATGGACTGGCGCGACCGCGCAGCCTGCCTGGACGAGGACCCTGAGCTGTTCTTCCCGATCGGCAACACCGGGCCCGCCCTGCAGCAGATCGAGGATGCCAAGGCCGTCTGCCGCACCTGTCCGGTCATCGACACCTGCCTGAAGTGGGCGCTCGAG
>JASKZT010000172.1 GCA_030145965.1 Ornithinimicrobium sp. | reverse complement strand
CCGACCCGCCCGCGCACGGCGGCCGCGCGGGGCGCCGCCCAGGCCGCCACGAGCGGCGAGGACGCGCAGGTGAGGCCCCCGTAGATCCCGAGCCAGGTGTAGAGGGCCTGGGGGGTCCCGACGCTGCCGCGACTGAGCAGGTCGCCGACGGCAGGGCCGACCGTGATGCAGAAGGCGGCCAGCAGCGTGCCGACAAGCGTGAAGACGGCCGTCGAGAGCAGGACCTTGCGGCGCACGTCCCCGCCCCCGCGGGCGCGCGCGCGGGAGAGCCACACCGTCAGGAGGCCGCCGAGCGCGACGGGCACGGCCGTCACCAGGCCGGTGACGCGGCTGGCCAGACCGTACTGCCCGGCCGCGGCCTCGCCGGTCGTGACCATGAGGATCACGGGGTCGAAGACGTACACCAGGACGTTCGACAACGCCCAGACGGTCATGGCCCCGTTGAGCCCGGTGAGCAGCGTGCGCTCGTCCTCGCCGCCGGGCTCCTCGAGCCTCGGCACCAGCCAGCGGGTCAGCAGGCGTGCCGTGAGGTAGGGCGCGACGAAGCCGACCATGCTGGCCGCCACCACGGTGGTGAGGTCCTGGCGCAGACCCAGCGCCAGGACGAGCGCCGGGAGGCCGACGACCGTGGACGTGGCCAGCGTCAGGTGGGTCACGGCCGTCCGGCCCGACCCCTCCAGCAGACCCTGGTGCCCGGCGACCGGGAGGGTGACCATCGCGGCGACGCCCACCCACAGGACGGACCACGCGAAGCCGGCACCCACGAGCGAGGCGAGGACGGGCAGGAGCAGCACCGCCAGGACGAGCAGCGCCGCGCCCTCCTTCGTCCCGGTCCGGCGCAGGACCCGCATCGTGCCGCCCGCGCTCGCCGGGCGCTCGGCCACGACCACCCGTGCGGTGCTCGAGAGGCCGTGGGCGAGCAGCTGCACCACCGGCCAGAGCGAGGTGACCACCACGAAGCGGCCGTAGCCGGTCTCGCCCAGCGCCTGCGTGATGAGCGGGATGCGGACGACGGCTCCGGCGAGCACGACGACCTGGGACAACCCGTAGGCGAGCAGCGTGAGGGTCCACGGGGACGTCAGGCCCTGCCGCCACGCCCTGCCCCGCGCCCGGCCCTCCACGCCGGACACCGGCTGCAGGTCAGCGGACGCCATCGCCGGAACCGCGCCGGCGCGCTGCCCGGGCGCTCTCCCGGACCAGGGCCGTGACGCCCCGGGCGTAGCGCAGCAGCGTCCGGCTCGGGTCGCCGGCGATCCGGTGCAGCCACTCCAGGTGCAGGCGCTGGGCCAACACCGGTGCCCTGCGCTCCTCACCGGCCAGGATGCGCAGCCACCCCCCGCACGTGACGACGACAGCCGCGGGCAGCAGATGGCCGTGGGTACGACACCAGTGCGCCTCCAGCGGCATGCCGAGGCCCAGCAAAACGACGTCCGGGCGCGCCGGTCCGAGCTGCGCGAGCACGCCCGACCAGTCCTCGTGGTAGCCGTGGGCGGCCATCACGACCTGCACCGGGAGGTCCCGCTCGAGGCCGGCCCCCGCGCGCGCGGCGACGGACGGTGCGGAGCCGGACGCCGGCGGCCCTCCGAGGACGGCGACGCGCACCGGCCGCCCCAGCTCGTCGGCCAGCCGGCGCATCAGCAGCGGGGCGAGGTCTGTGGTGGCCATCTTCCGCGCGCGGTGCCCACCCGCCGCGGCGATGAGCGACCACGAGATGCCGTCGACGTAGGCGGCGTCGGCGAGGTTGAAGGCACGGACGAACTTCTCGTCGCGCACGTCGTTGAGGGAGGTCACGTGAGCCGCGTAGAGCAGGATCCTGCGCGGTGCCGACACGTAGTCGCGGACGGCCGCCTCGACCACGAGGAGGGGGTCGTGCGCCAGCCGCAGGCCCGCCAGGTCGACGACCGGCAGCTGCGTGAGCGACAGCTCGGCCGGGTCGGCGGGAGCGCGCAGGGCGGCGACGACCTCGGTCGGCGGGTCGCTCGGGGTCAGCAGGTCTTCGTGGCGGCGCCGGCGCCACAGCTTGGCGAGGACGCGCGCGGGGTCGCGGGCCACGGCCAGGGCGGCGTGCCGCACGAAGGCCTGGTGCTCCCCCGAGCCCCGGGCCACCGCCGCCTTCCGGTAGTGCTCGCCGCTCCGCAGGGCGCGACGTGCCGACCGCGTCAGCTGCGGGTCCTGCTGCCACTGGCGGTAGGTCACCTCCTCGGGCACCGTCCCCCGGACCCGCGCGCGGACCAGCTCGGCCGCCAGGAACTGCTCCCGGTAGCTGGTGACGCTCACCCCGCCGGCGTGGAGGACGTAACCCCCCAGCGCCCGACCGGGTGGCCAGACCACGCGCCGCCCGCCCACGACCAGCCGCTGCGCGAGCTCGAGGTCCTGGCTGCGCAGGAAGCTCTCGTCGAAGCCTCCCGCCTCGATGAGGTCGGCGCGCCGGACCAGGCTGCTGGCCAGCGAGACCGGCATCGTCTCCGCGCGCCGCAGCGAGGCCGTGGCCTCGTCCCAGTCGTCGAAGGGCAGGTAGCTGCCGAGCACGGACCCGTCCGCGCCGAGGTAGTGCAGCAGGCCACCGACGAAGGCCACGTCCTCGTGCAGGTAGGCGAGCTGGGTGGCGATCTTGTCGGGGTACCAGACGTCGTCGGCGTCGAGGAAGGCGATCACCTCGCTGCCGGCCGAGCAGACACCGACGTTGCGGGCGTGCGCCGAGCCGCGGGCGGTCGCGCGGACGAGTCGGATCCGGTGGTCGCCGGCCGCCAGGGTGGAGACCAGGTCGGCCGTCCCGTCCTCCGAGTGGTCGTCCACCACGACGATCTCCTGCACCGGACGCGTCTGGGACTGCACGGTGCGGATGGCCCGGGTCAGCGTCGAGGCCGCGTTGTGCGCGGGGATGACGACCGCCACCGACACCGTACGCGGCGACTCCGTCGCCTGCCGGTGACCTACCACCTGGGCTTCTGTGTCCCCGTTCACGTGCCGACAGTAGTGTATGACGCGTTCCGGACGAAGCCGTGCCTTCCCGGTTGCAGCCCGCCGCACCGGAGGAGCGTGGAGATGACGGCTCGGACCGAGCACCCCGGCAGGACCACGTCCCTGCTGCTGCTCCTGCTCGGCGTGAGCTTCCCGGCGGTCCAGCTGGTCAAGACGATGGTCGACCGGGCCACCACGGTCCGCGACGTGACGGGGGCGGTGCACTTCGTCTCGGAGGGTCAGGCCGCACAGCTGCTGCAGCTGGGGCTGGTCGTCGGTGGCGCGGCGGTCGCGGTGCACCTGGGCATCCGGGGCCTACGGGCGGGCAGGGTCAGCGTCAGCAGCTGGGCCGTGCTGGCGCTCGTCGTCCTCGTCGCCGAGGCGCTCCGCGGCCGGGCGGACACCACCACCCTGGTCTACGCCGCCCTCACCGTGGTCCTGCTGACCGCGGCGGGCACCCTTCGGCTGGAGGGCCGCGACATCGGCCTGGTGGGCCTGGTCGTCGGGGGGACGGCTGCCAGCAACCTCGTCTTCGCCGTCCTCAACCCTGAGAGGGGCTGGGCGACCTGCCGCGCCGAGAAGTGCAGCGTGGCCGGTGGCCTGCTGCGCGGGTACTTCCCGCAGGAGAACGTCCTGGGGGTCTTCCTCGTGACGCTGCTCCCCGCCGTGGCCTACGTCCGCCACCCGGTCCTGCGGTGGGGGAGCGTCGCGCTCGTGGTGGTGGCCGTCGTCCTGACCGGCAGCCGCACGGCCACGGCCGCCATCGTGCTCGGGCTGTGGGCCTACGCCGTCGTCCGCCGGCGCGCGACGCCCGGGCGGGACCACGGTGACGCGGCCAAGGTGGCCGCCCTCTTCCCGCTCGGGACGTTCCTCGTCTCGACGGTCCTGCTGGTCAGCCTCCCGGACATGGCGCTCACCGGCCGCGGTCTGATCTTCCGCATCGTCCGGGAGGCCTGGAGGGACGAGCCGCTGCTCGGCCCGGGCCGTGAGTCGCTGTACGACGCCTACTACTCCAGCATGGCGAACTGGTACCTCGCCCACGAGCACGGCCAGGCGGCCTACGCGCTCAACTCCGCGGGCCTGCTCGGGATGCTGCTCATGGTGGTGGCCCTCGTGGGCATCGTGCGGGCCAGCTGGGTGTCGGGGGGCGCGCTGCCGGCGCTCTTCGCCCTCGTCCCGGCGCTCGGCTTCCTCACGGAGCCCACGTGGGAGGTCTCGGCGCGGGGCCCCTACCTGGTCAGCCTGCTGCTGACCGTGACCCTCACCGCCCAGGCCCTGCGCCGGGAGCCACTTCCCGTCCCGGCCGCCCCTGCACCTGGCGCCACGCGCGAGCCGGTCGCCCCGGGCGGCGATGCGGTTGGTGAGTTGCGTGCGACACTGGGCCCCGCCCACCCCCACAGTAGGAGCGATGCGCGTGGACCTGGCTGACTATCTCCGTATCGTGCGCAAGCGCGCGTGGCTGATCGTCCTGACGACCGTGCTGGTGACCCTCACCGTCTCGGTCATCAGCGCCCTCGTGCCGAAGCAGTACGTCGCTGAGTCACGGCTCTTCGTGAGCAGCCAGGGTGGCCAGAGCACCGACCAGCTGCTGCAGGGCAGCAACTTCACCCAGCAGCGGGTGAAGTCCTACGCCGAGGCGATGCGGACGCCGCTGGTGCTCGACCCCGTCATAGCCGAGCTGGGGCTGACGGAGAGCGCCGACGACCTCGCCGAGGCCATCACCGCGTCGGTGCCGCTCGACACGGTCCTCATCGACCTCAGCGTGAGTGACGGTGAGCCGGACCGTGCTGCGCAGATCGCGAACGCGATCAGCGAGCAGTTCCGCCAGACCGTCCCGGCCCTGGAGAACTCCTCGCAGTCCGCCTCCCCCGTCCAGGTCACCATCCTGCGCCCGGCCACCGCGCCCGAGGATCCGGCCAGCCCCGACCAGCGGCTCAACGCCCTGGCGGGGCTCCTGCTCGGCCTCCTGCTCGGGCTGGGCCTGGCCCTGCTCCGCCACCACACCGACACCGCGGTCAGGGGCGAGAACGACGTCAAGGCGCTGACGCCGACCCCGGTCATCGGGGCGATCCACTTCGCCAAGGACGCGCGTGGCGCACCGCTCGTGGTCCACGGCGACCCGCACTCCCCGAGGGCGGAGGCCTTCCGCACGCTCCGGACCAACCTCATGTTCGTCGATGCCACCCACCCGGCGACGTCCATCGTCGTGACGTCTTCGGTCCCGGGCGAGGGCAAGTCGACGACGGCGGCCAACCTGGCCCTCACCCTCACCGAGGGCGGGTCGAAGGTCTGCGTGGTCGAGGCCGACCTGCGCCGGCCCCGCATGGTGCAGTACCTGGGCCTCGTCGAGGGCGGTGGGCTGACCAACCTCATCCTGGGGGAGGCCGACCTGGAGGACGTCCTTCAACCCTTCGCCGGTAGCGACCTCTTGGTCCTGGGCGCCGGGCCCATCCCGCCCAACCCGAGCGAGCTCCTCGGCTCCTCCGCCATGGGCGAGATCGTCCGTCAGCTGCGCGAGCGCTTCGACTACGTCGTCTTCGACGCTCCCCCGCTGCTGCCGGTGACCGACGCGGCGGTGCTCAGCAAGCACGCGGACGGGGTCCTGGTCGTCGTGGGCGCCGGTGTCGTCCGCCGGGACCAGCTGCTCAGGACCCTGGACCTGCTCGGCAACGTCGGGGCGGACGTGCTCGGTCTGGTGCTGAACCGTGTGCCCGCCAAGGGTTCCGACTCCTACACGTACTACCGCGACGGCTATCGCCCCGACCCGGTGGAGGATCCGGCCGCCGCCCGCTCGTCCAGGCGGCGCCGCCGGCACGCGGCGAGCCTGCGCTGAGGGCAGCCGGGCTCCTCAGAGCAGGCCGGCGCGCTTGGCCGCCCGTCGGGCGGTGGCCGGTACAACGACGACGAAGCGCTCGAGCACGACCATCGTGTCGTCCCCGGCCTGCCCCTGCGGGGCCGTCCCGGCGAACACCTCGCGGTGCACGGCGCGCCACTGCTCCAGCGAGCCCTCGCCCTCGCGGCGGGCGTGGTCCTCGTCGACGTCGCCCAGCCGCACCACGTCCACGTGGGTGGTACGGATGAGCGCGCGGGGGGCGTCACGGCCGTCGAGCACGATCGAGAGCAGCCCCGGCTCGGGCAGGACGACGTCGAGAGCCGTCCGCACGAGGGTGTCGCCCTCCTCGGCCCGGGCGGCGCCCTCCTGCTCGTACTCGTGCAGGGCGCTCGCGGTCGCGGTCTTGCGGCCGGCGAGGACGAGCTCGAGGAGCCGGTCGGCCTCCTCGGGCGTCGAGCCGAAGGACCACGCCGGCGGCGGCAGCGTCTCCGAGACGTTGGCCCCCAGGTAGGCGCCGG
>JASKZT010000069.1 GCA_030145965.1 Ornithinimicrobium sp. | reverse complement strand
ACCTGATCGACGAGGTCCTCATGCCGCAGGAGTGACCCGTCGCCGAGGCACTCGAGAACCGCCCACCTCCCCGTCCGGGGACGGTGGGCGGTCCACACCCGTCCGGGGTGCGGGCACGCGGCGACCCGGCGGCGAGGTCGAGCCCGACCGGGTCGCCCACCCGCACCGTCCCCGGTGCCACCACGTCGGCGTAGACGGCCACGCACGTCCCCCGCTCGTCGGCCAGCGGCGCGAGCCACCGGCCCTGCGGCTCGACGCCGTCCTGGGCGAGGTCGACCGTGCGGCAGCGGGGGATGCGCTCGACGACCCGGACCGCGGCGCCGCCGACCTGCAGCGTCAGCCCCACCCAGGACTCCTCGACGAAGGGCTCGGTCGTGGCCAGGACGAGGTTGACCCGCAGCCGGCGCGGGTCGGCCACGACGCCCCAGCGCTCGGCGCACCAGGCCAGCGTCGCGGTGCCGACGAGGGAGACGGCGCCGCCGTCCTGGTGCGGCACCACGGCCTCGGCGCGCAGGGCCACGCCGGCGCCGGTCCGGGCCGAGAGGACCTCGTCCAGCGCCGGGTCGCCGACGGTCCAGCTGCCCTCGGGACCGGTGACGACGACCTGCCCGTCGTGGGTGGCGGCGGCGTAGTCGAGCACGGCGTCGCGCCGCCGGAAGCGTCGGGAGGACTTCGCCGAGGCCAGACGGCCGTCCCCGTCGACGACCGCCCACCATCGGTCGCCGCGCAGCCCCCGTCCGTCCAGCTCGACCTCGGCGAGGTCCTCCCTGCCCATCGACTTCACCGGGTAGCGCCGGACCGCCACGACCTCGTCCCTCACGCGGCGAGGCTACCGGCCCCGTCTAGGGTCGGGTCATGCCTGCATCGCACCGCCCCGTCGTCGTCGTGGCCCCCGACTCCTTCAAGGGCAGCCTCCCGGCGCGCGAGGCCGCCGCCGCGATGGCCCGCGGGGTGCGCGCGGCGGTGCCGGACGTCGAGGTGCGCGAGGTGCCGATGGCCGACGGGGGCGAGGGCACCCTCGACGCGCTCCTGGCGGTCTGGGGCACGCGCCCGGTCGTCGTCGAGACCGTCGACGCCCTGGGTCGCCCGCGTCGCGGGAGCTGCGGCGTGTCGGCCGACGGGCGGACGGGCGTGGTCGAGGCGGCGGAGGCCAACGGCCTGCCCCACGTCGCCGACGTGCCCGCCCGGCCGCTGCGCGCCGACGCCCACGGGGTCGGCCTCCTCGCCCGGGCCCTGCTCGACCGCGACGGTGGCGGCGACCTCGAGGAGGTCCTGCTCTGCGTGGGCGGGTCGGCCAGCACGGACGGCGGCACCGGCCTGCTCACGGGGCTGGGCGCCCGCTTCCTGGACGCCGACGACCGCCCCGTGCCGCCGGGCGGCGAGGGGCTGGCGCGCGTGGCCCGCGTCGACCTCACCGGCCTCCACCCGCGCGCCCGTCAGGTGCGGTGGGCGGTGGCCGTCGACGTGGACAGCCCGGTCTGCGGGCCGCGCGGGGCGGCGGCGGTCTTCGGCCCGCAGAAGGGCGCGACCGAGCAGGACGTGGCCGTCCTCGACGCCGGCCTGGCCCACCTCGCCGAGGTGCTGGCCCGGGAGACCGGTACCGAGGTCGAGACCCTGCTGGCCCGGCCCGGGCTGGGGGCCTCGGGCGGGCTGCCGCTCGCGGCGACGACCCTGCTCGGGGCCACCACCCGGCCCGGGGCCGAGCTCGTCGCGGACGCCGTCGGTCTCGCGGACGCGGTGCAGGGCGCCGACCTCGTCCTCGGGGGCGAGGGCAGCTTCGACGAGCAGTCGCTGTCGGGCAAGGTCGTCGACCTCCTCCGCCGGCTCACCCCCGCCGCCGTGCCCGTCGTCGTGCTCGCCGGTCGCGTCGGCCTGACCCCCGAGCGCTGCCGGGAGGCCGGGATCACGGCAGCCTTCTCCATCGCCCCCGGCCCGGCCCTGCTCGAGCAGCTCGTCGCCGAGGCCCCCCGGCTGCTGGAGCGGGCCGCGGCGCACGTCGGCGCCACGGCCCGCCCCGGTCGGCCCACGTCTCAGGTGGTGCCCTCGTAGAGGCCGATCGTGTTGCCGTCGGGGTCGGTGAAGACCGCCCACCAGCTCGTCTCGCTGATCGGTGACCTCTCCATGTCGACCGTGCCGCCCAGCTCGCGGACCTTGGCCAGCGTGTCGTCGATCGAGTCGACCTCGACATAGCTGCGCGGCTGGGTGAAGTCGCCGGACCGCGGGGCCAGCCCGCCGCCGCTGATCTTGTTCGGCGCCTGCCACATCGGGTAGCCCTCGTAGCCCTCGACCTCGGCGATCTGCCACCCGAACAGCTCGCCGAAGAAGGTCTGGGCCCGGCCCATGTCGCTCACCGGGATGTCGATGTGGGTGATGTCTCCGTGCGCCATCGTCCGCTCTCCTCGTCGTTCGCCCGACACGGACCGGGACCCCGGCCCGTCCCTCCGAGCGTGGCACAGACCACCGACAGGCCGCAGGGAGACGGGTCCGTGCCCGGGCGGCCCCCGTGCGGTGGGATGTCACGCATGACCGTCACGATGGACATCCCCGACGTCGCGGGCCTGCGCCACGTGCTGGACACGCTGCGCGCCTGGCAGGACGACGCGGCTCCGATGCAGCTGCACCCCGGGGACCTCGGCTGGTTCTGGCGGTTCGGGGAGGAGGCCACGGCCGCCGCCGTGCGGACGTGGTCCCGCGACGGGGAGGTCGTCGCCGTCGGGCTGCTGGACGGCCGCGCTCTCCTCCGTCTGACGACCGCACCGGCCGCCCGGCGCGACGAGGAGGTCGCGGGACAGATCCTGCAGGACCTCGCGGACCCCGCCCGGGGCGTGCTTCCGGAGGGCGACGCCGTGGTGGACGCCCCCTGCGACGCGCTGCTCCAGGACCTGCTGCGCGGGCAGGGCTGGGTGCCGGACGAGCCCTGGACGCCTCTGCGCCGCGACCTCGCCGCGGCGGTGGAGGTCCCCGACTCCTCGATCGAGGTCGTCGGCACCGCCCGCTCGGCCGACCGGACGGCGGTGCAGCGGGCGGCCTTCGAGGGCTCGACGTTCACCCAGGAGCGCTGGGCGACGATGGCCGCCGGTCCGGCCTACGCCCAGGCGCGTTGCCTCGTCGCCTACGACGGGTCAGACCCGGTGGCGGCCGTCACCGTGTGGTCCGCCGGCCCCGGCCGCCCGGGGCTGGTCGAGCCGATGGGCGTGCACCGCGACCACCGGGGCCGAGGCCACGGCACGACCATCACCCTCGCCGGGGCGGCCGCGCTGCGCGAGCTCGGCTCCTCCAGCGTCGTCGTCACCACCCCCACGTCCTCCACCGGCGCGGTGCGCACCTACGCGGCCGCGGGCATGGAGCTGCTGCCCTCGACCCGGGACCTGCGCAGGGTCGGCGGCCCGCGGTGAGGCGCCGGCGAGGCCGCCGACGACGTTGACGGTGCGGGGTGACGGGCGCGGTCGCCCGGTGCGATTCGGGTTGCCGACCGGTCCGGGCGGAGCCGCATACTTTCCCATGGTCAGACTGCGCACGGTGTCCCCCGACTCGCCCGGCTGGACGCGGCGGAGGGCGGGCAGGGGCTTCACCTACCTCGACGAGGAGGGCGCGCGGCTGCCCGCCGAGGACGTGGAGCGGGTCAGGTCCCTGGCCATCCCGCCCGCGTGGCGGGACGTGTGGATCTGCCCCCGGCCCAACGGTCACCTGCAGGCGGTGGGGACCGACGACGCCGGCAGGCGGCAGTACCTCTACCACCCGGAGTGGCGGCGCCGGCAGGACGAGCTGAAGTTCGAGCGCATCGTCGACGCCTCCCGGCTGCTGCCCCGCGCCCGCCGGCGAGTGGCCGGTGACCTGCGCCTGGAGGGTATGCCGTGGGAGCGCGCCTGCGCCACGGCGGTCCGGATGCTCGACCTGGGCTACTTCCGCATCGGGCACGACGTCTACACCGACGTCAACGGCTCCTTCGGGCTGACGACCCTGGAGCGCCAGCACGTGCGCTCGGTCAAGGGCGGCCTGCGCTTCTGCTTCGTCGGCAAGAGCGGCGTCGAGCAGGAGCTGACGATCGAGGACGGTGACGTCACCGCGGCGCTGCGCACGATGCGCCGCCGCCGCACCGACTCCCAGCGCGTGCTCGCCTACAAGGACGGCCGGGGCTGGCACGAGCTCACCGCCGACGACGTCAACACCTACCTCGGCGGCCTCTTCGACGGGCAGCTCACGGCCAAGGACTTCCGCACCTGGCACGCCACCGTGCACGCCGCCGTGGCGCTCGCCAGCTCCCCCGAGCCGGGCGACACGGTGGCCTCCCGTCGGCGCGCGGTCAAGGCCGCGGTCGAGGAGGTCTCGGAGTTCCTCGGCAACACCCCGACGGTCGCCAAGGGGTCCTACATCGACCCGCGGGTGATCGAGCACTACGAGGAGGGAGAGACGGTCGCGGTGCCCAGGGCGACCGGGCGCTCCCCCGTGCGCCGCCAGGGGGCGGTCGAGGAGGCCGTGCGCGAGCTGCTCGGCGCCGAGGAGGAGGAGGACTGAGGAGGCGCGAGGTCGTGGAGCCGGCGGCCCGCGCGCAGTACGGTGAGGCTGTCGACGGGAGGAGCCGGCATGACGACGACGTCCACCTCGGCGGGCGACCGTGGAGCGGTGCCCGCGGTGCCCGGTGAGGCGCCCGGCCTGACCGTGAACGGCGCCTGGGCCGGCCTCGACGGCGCGACGCCCCACACCACCGTCCTGGACTGGCTGCGCGGGCGTGGCCTGACCGGCGCCAAGGAGGGTTGCGCCGAGGGCGAGTGCGGCGCCTGCGCCGTGCTCGTCGCCCGCCCGGCCGGCGAGGGCGCGCCCCGGCCCACCGAGTGGGTGGCCCTCAACGCCTGCCTCGTGCCCGTCGCCGCGCTGGACGCCCAGGAGGTCGTCACCGTGGAGGGCCTGGGCACGCCGGAGGCCCTGCACCCGGTGCAGCGCGAGATGGCCGAGCGGGGCGGCTCGCAGTGCGGCTACTGCACGCCGGGGTTCGTCTGCGCGATGGCGGCCGAGTTCTACCGCGCCGACCGCGGGACCGGTGGCGCGCAGCAGGGTGACCGCCGGCCCCACGACCCGGTCACCCGGCACGACGACGACCACCACGGACCCAACGGCTTCGACCTGCACGCGCTGTCGGGCAACCTGTGCCGCTGCACGGGCTACCGCCCGATCCGCGACGCCGCCTACGCGCTCGGCGAGCCCTCCGGGGGCGACGCCCTCGCCGGGCGCCGCGACCGCCCGGCCCCGCCGGTCCGCCCCGTCCGCCTGGAGGCCGACGGCGCCCGCTTCGTCCGGCCCGCCGGCCTGGCGGAGGCCACCGCCCTCCTCGTCGAGCCCGGTGCCGTGGCCGTCGCCGGCGCCACCGACGTCGGGGTCGAGGTCAACCTGCGCGGCGCCCGGCCGACGCTCGTCGTCGCCGTCGACCGCCTGCCCGAGCTGCGCGGGCTGCACGTGGGGGAGGCGGAGATCCGCATCGGCGCGGGCCTGACCCTCACCGAGGTGGGCCGGGCCCTGGCGGGCCGGGTGCCGCTGCTCGACCAGCTGCTGCCGCAGTTCGCCTCCCGCCTCATCCGCAACGGCGCCACCCTCGGCGGCAACCTGGGCACCGCCTCGCCCGTGGGGGACGCCGCGCCGGCGCTGCTCGCGCTGGAGGCCTCGCTCGTGCTCAGCGGCCCCGACGGCGAGCGCACCGTCCCGCTCGCCGACTACTTCACCGGCTACCGCACGAGCGTGCGCGCGCCGGGGGAGCTGATCCGGGAGGTGGTGGTCCCGCTGCCGCTGGCCGCGACCACCGCCTTCACCAAGATCGCCAAGCGCCGCCTCGACGACATCTCCGGGGTCGCGGTCGCCCTGGCCCTCGACGTGCAGGACGGCACGGTGACCCGGGCCCGCATCGGCCTGGGCGGCGTCGCCGCGACGCCGTGGCGCGCCCGCCGCGCCGAGGCCGCGCTCGAGGGCGCCCCGTGGTCCGGCGCGGCCGTGGCGCACGCCGCGAGCGTGCTCGGCTCGGAGGGCACGCCGATGTCCGACCTGCGGGCGAGCGAGGGCTACCGGCGGGCGATGCTCGAGCAGGCCCTGCTGCGGCTGCACGCCTCCACGACGGGGAGCCTGCCGTGAGCACCCTCTCCGAGCGCCCCGCGGACGCCGTCGTCGGCCGCGCGGTCCCGCACGAGTCGGCCGCCCTGCACGTGACCGGGCGCGCGCTGTACACCGACGACCTGACGCCGCGGACCGCCGGGCTCCTGCACGCGTGGCCGGTCCAGTCGCCGCACGCCCACGCGCGGGTCGCCGCGCTGCGGACCGCCCCGGCGCTCGCGGTCCCCGGCGTCGTGCGCGTCCTCACCGCCCAGGACGTCCCGGGGGTCAACGACGCGGGGACCAAGGGCGACGAGCCGCTCTTCCCCGACGAGGTCTGCTTCCACGGCCACGCCGTCTGCTGGGTGCTCGGCGAGACCCAGGAGGCCGCCCGGCGGGGGGCCGCGGCGGTCGAGGTCGACTACGTCCCCCTCCCCGCCCTCGTGTCGCTCGACGAGGCGGTGGCGGCGGGCAGCTTCCAGGGCGCCCAGCCCACGGTCGAGCGCGGCGACGTCGAGGCCGCCCTGGCCGGCTCGGCGCGCACGTTCGCCGGCCGGACCGACCTCGCCGGCCAGGAGCACTTCTACCTCGAGACCCAGGCCAGCCTGGCCGCCGTCGAGGACGACGGCCGGATCTTCGTCCAGAGCAGCACCCAGCACCCCACCGAGACGCAGGAGATCGTCGCCCACGTGCTGGGCCTGCGCAGCCACGAGGTGACCGTGCAGTGCCTGCGCATGGGTGGCGGCTTCGGCGGCAAGGAGATGCAGCCGCACGGGTATGCCGCGGTCGCGGCCCTGGGCGCACGCCTCACCGGCCGCCCGGTGCGGGTCCGGCTCACCCGCACCCAGGACCTGACGATGACCGGCAAGCGGCACGGGTTCGCGGCCACCTGGCGCGTGGGCTTCGACGCGGAGGGGCGGCTGCAGGCGCTGGAGGCCACGCTGACCTCCGACGGCGGCTGGAGCCTGGACCTGTCCGAGCCGGTCCT
>JASKZT010000404.1 GCA_030145965.1 Ornithinimicrobium sp. | reverse complement strand
CGCGAGTACCTCTTCGAGCCCGAGCTCATCCTGCGCCGCTCCACCGCCGCCGCGCCCTGACGGGCCGGCGTGCCCTGACGGGCCGGGGCGCGCCCCGCGGGCCGGCTACCCGCCCTCAGCGGGGCGCGGCGGGCTCGGCCGGGGTGCCCGCGCGGGCGGCCAGCAGCGCGGCGAAGACCTCGACGAGCTCGTGCTCGTCGGTGACGCGGTGCTCGGCGCGGGTCTCGCCCTCGCCGACGCGCACCGAGAGGTGGGCGGCCGCGCGGTCGCGGTCCTCGTCCTGGGCCAGCGCTTCGAAGCCGGCCTCGTCGGTGACGTCGTCGCCGGCGTAGAGCACGGCGTCCACGCCCAGCTCGCGGGCCAGGCCGAGCAGCGCCGCGCCCTTGCCGACGTGGGCGACGGCCAGCTCGACGACCTCCTTGCCGGGGGTGACGACGAGGGAGGTGTGCACCTCGCCCAGGGCCTCGGCCGCCTCCAGGGCCTCGTCGCCGAGCGGGCGCGCGAGGCCGCGGGTGTGCACGACCCGACCGGCGGGCTTGCGCTCGACGCGGACGCCGGGGAACTGCTCGGTCAGCCGGTCCAGGCGGCCCTCGAGGTCGTCGAGCAGGGCGCGCTGCTCCTCCGAGAGCTCGAGGCCCTCCGGGCGGCCGGAGCGCTCGGCGCCGTGCGAGCCGACGAGCACGATGGGCTCCTCGGCGCCGGAGAGCTCGCGCAGCGGCCCCAGGGCGCGCCCGGAGACGAGCGCGACGGTCGTGCCGGGCAGGTCGGAGAGCGCGGCGAGCGTCTCCATCGCCCCCTCGACGGGCCGGGCGGTCATCGGGTCGAGCACGAGCGGGGCCAGGGCCCCGTCGAAGTCGGTGGCGACCAGGACCTGCGGGCGGGCGGCGAAGCGGGTGACGGCGTCGAGGAGGGCGGGGGACAGGGCCATGGGGAGGCGTCCTTCGGTGACGGGTGCGACGTTGGGGTCAGACCATCGGCGAGATGCTCCGGCGCGCCCTGCGAGGTCGCGCCGGGGCGACCTCGAGGGCCTGCAGGAAGTTCTCGGCCCAGGCCTGCACGTCATAGGTTCGCACCTGGCGGCGCAGCGCCCGCATCCGCCTGCGCTTCTCCTCCCGGTCGTCCCGGATCGCCCGCAGGATCGTCTCCTTCAGGCCCCCGATGTCGTGGGGGTTGCACAGGTAGGCGCTGCGCATCTCCTCGGCGGCGCCGGTGAACTCGCTGAGCACCAGCGCGCCGCCGCCGTCGTGCCGGGCGGTGACGTACTCCTTGGCGACGAGGTTCATCCCGTCGCGCAGCGGGGTGACGAGCATGACGTCGGCGACCTGGAAGAGCGCGGCCATCTCCTCGCGCGGGTAGGACTGGTGCAGGTAGTGCACCGCCGTGTCGCCGAGGTGGGAGAAGTCGCCGTTGATGCGCCCGGCCGTGCCCTCGATCTGCTCGCGCAGCGTGCGGTAGGCCTCGACCCGCTCCCGGCTCGGCGTCGCCACCTGGACGAAGACGACCTCGGGCGGGGAGATCTCGCCGTCCTCGAGCAGCTCCTCGATCGCCCGCAGCCGGTGCCGGATGCCCTTGGTGTAGTCGAGCCGGTCGACACCGAGCAGGACCACCTCGGGGTTGCCGAGCGACTCGCGGATCTCCTGGGCCCGCGCCTTGACCTCGGGCTTGTCGGCCAGCGCCCGGAAGCCGTCGGCGTCGATGGAGATCGGGATGGCCGCGGCCCGGACGGTGCGCCCGTTCCCGCCCGGGCCGCCGTCGTCGGCGCCGGTCCAGGTGACGACGTCGCCCTTGTGCGTCGCGCCGAGCACCGCCCGGCAGGAGCGGATGAAGTTGCGGGCGTCGTCGGGCCGCTGGAAGCCCAGGAAGTCGGCACCCAGCAGGCCGCGCAGGATCGTGCCGCGCCAGGGCAGCTGGGCGAAGAGCTCGACCGGGGGGAAGGGGATGTGGTTGAACCACCCGATCCGCAGGTCGGGCCGCTGGTCGCGCAGCAGGGCCGGCACGAGCTGGAGCTGGTAGTCGTGGATCCACACGGTCGCGCCCTCGGCCGCGACCTCGGCGATCGCGTCGGCGAACCGCTTGTTGACGGCGCGGTAGGCGTTCCACCAGGACCGGTGGAACGTCGGGGGCACGATGACGTCGTGGTAGAGCGGCCAGAGGGTGCCGTTGGAGAAGCCTTCGTAGTACTGCTCGACCTCCTCGGCCGACTGCGAGACCGGGCAGAGCCGCAGCGGTCCGTCGTCGAAGGGCTCGGGCGCCTCGCCGGGGAAGCCGGCCCAGCCCACCCACGCCGCCTCGCGGTCGCGCATCACCGACTCCATGGCCGTGACCAGGCCACCGGGGCTGGTGGTCCACGTCGTCGTGCCGTCGGGCAGCACCGTCCGGTCGACCGGCAGCCGGTTGGCGGCGATGACGAAGTCGTAGGTGCGGGCGGGTGCTGTCGTCGAAACCATCCGGACTCCTCGCTCGTTGACCTGGCCAACCCTAGTTGTGACCCGCCGGGTCGTCCGCGCCGGTCGGCCCCC
>JASKZT010000337.1 GCA_030145965.1 Ornithinimicrobium sp. | reverse complement strand
CGCGCGCACGACCTGCCCACCGACGTCGTCCAGGTCGACGACGGGTGGAGCACCGGGCTGGGCGAGGGCCTGCGCACCCGGCCCGGCTTCGGCGACCTCGAGCGGGTCGTCGCCGACGTCCGCGACGCCGGGCTGCGGGCGGGCATCTGGCTGGCGCCCTTCCTCGTCGGGCGCGACACGGAGCTGGCGCGCAGCCACCCCGGGTGGCTCACCGGCGACGCGGGCCGCAACTGGGGGCAGGAGCTCGTCGGCCTGGACCTGCTCCACCCCGGGGTGCAGGAGCTGCTGCGCGGGCACCTCACCCGGCTGCGCGAGCTCGGCGTCGACTACCTCAAGCTCGACTTCCTCTACGCCGGCGCCCTTCCCGGGCCCGGGCGGGACCGCGCCGAGGCCGTCGCCGCCTACCGGACCGGGCTGTCGCTGGTCCGGGACGTGATGGGCCCCGACTGCCTGCTCCTCGCGTGCGGGGCCCCGCTGCTGCCCAGCGTCGGGCTCGTCGACGCCATGCGCGTCTCCCCGGACACCTTCCACGAGGGGGCCACCGACGGCTCGCGCGGGCTGCGCGGGCTCATGTCGACCGCCGCCCGGTCCTGGACGCACGGCCGGCTGTGGACCAACGACCCCGACTGCCTGGTCGCCCGCCCCGGCTTCGCGCTGCGCGACCGCTGGGCGGAGCAGAGCCGGCGCCTCGGCGGCCTGCGCTCCTGGTCGGACCGGTGGGACGAGCTCGACGAGCACGGCCGCGCGCTCGTCACCGACGCGCTCGCGGACGCACCACCGGCCACCTTCGACACGGCTGTCGTCGCGGACGGCCTGGCCGTGGCCGCCGACGAGGCCCGCACCCGCGGCGCGAGAGGGGACCTGGGATGAGCACCCCCGACCTGGACGCGCTCCAGCGGCGCGTGGAGACGCTGCTGGCCGACGTCTACGACCCCGTCTCGACCCGGCTCGCGGTCGAGCTCGTCGGCCTCGCCGAGCGCTACCGCTTCGCCCTGCTGGCGGCACCGCCCGTCCGCCGCTTCGACGAGACGAGCGCCTTCCTCATCACGTATGCCGACAGCGTGCAGCGCGAGGGGACGCGGCCCCTGCGGGCGCTGCGCCAGGTGCTCGACGACCACGTCGGCGACCTGCTCAGCGACGTGCACCTGCTGCCGTTCTTCCCCTGGACCTCCGACGACGGCTTCGGCGTCGTCGACCACCGCACGGTCAACCCGGCGGTCGGCTCGTGGGAGGACGTCCACGCGCTGCGCCGCCACCACGACCTCTGCTTCGACTTCGTGGCCAACCACACCTCGACCAGCTCGCCGTGGTTCGTCGGCTGGCTGGCCGACCTGCCGGGCCGCGTGGGCTTCTACATCGAGCGCGGGGAGCATCCCGACGTCTCCCAGGTCGTGCGGCCTCGCACCACGCCGCTCTTCCACGACTACCGGACCCCGGAGGGCGGGACGCGCTCGGCGTGGACGACCTTCGGGCCGGACCAGGCCGACGTCAACCTCGCCAACCCCGCCGTCCTCGTCGAGCTGACCGACGTGCTCCTGGGCTACCTGGCGCACGGCGCCACGACCGTGCGGCTGGACGCGATCGGCTACCTGGTCAAGCAGAGCGGCACCAGCTGCATCCACCTGCCCGGCGCGCACGCCGTCGTCAAGCTGTGGCGGGCGCTGGTCGACCACGCCCGCCCGGGCGCGCGGCTGCTCACCGAGACCAACGTGCCGCACGCCGACAACGTCGCCTACTTCGGCGACGGCACCGACGAGGCGCACATGGTCTACCAGTTCGCCCTGCCGCCCCTGGTCCTGCACTCCTTCGTGGCGGGCGACACCGGAGCCCTGTCGCGGTGGGCGGCGACCGTCGGGCCGGTCAGCGAGACGGCGACGTGGTTCAACTTCCTCGCCAGCCACGACGGCATCGGCCTGCGTCCGACCCAGGGCCTGCTCACCGGCTCCGACCGGCAGGCGCTCGCCGAGCGGGTCCGCGCGCACGGCGGCCAGGCCTCGATGGCCGACCAGCCCGACGGCACGCAGTCGGTCTACGAGCTCAACGTCAGCTACCTCGACGCGCTCTGCACGCCGGAGGAGGCCGAGGACCCCGAGACGTTCGCCCGCAAGGCCGTCGCCGCGCACAACGTCCTGCTGTCGGTGGTCGGGGTGCCGGCCGTCTACGTGCACTCCCTCCTCGGCAGCCGGTCGGACGTCACGGCCGTGCAGGAGAGCGGCATCGCCCGCCGCATCAACCGGGCGGTGCTCGACGCCGACGAGCTGGACGACGAGCTGGCCACGGACGGCCGGCGGCGCCTGGTGCTCGACGGCCTCACCTCGCTGCTGGCGCGCCGGCGGCGGGTCCCGGCCTTCTCGCCCTGGGCCGGGCAGGAGGTCCTCGACCTCGACCGGCGCCTCTTCGCCGTGCGGCGCACGGCCGAGGACGGCAGGAGCGTGGTGAGCCTGACCAACGTCACCGGGGACACGGTCTCGCTGCCCTGGCCCGGGCGGGCGGGCGACCTGCTCGACGGCACCACCGCCTACGGCACCGTCACGCTCGAGGGGTATGCCGTGCGCTGGCTCGTGGACGAGACCGCCCAGGCCTAGCCCCAGAGGCCCGACAGCGCGCTCAGGAGCTGGTTGACGCCGAGCACGAGGAAGATCAGCGTCGTGATGCCCAGCGCGACGTTGAGGTACCACCTGT
>JASKZT010000346.1 GCA_030145965.1 Ornithinimicrobium sp. | reverse complement strand
GCCCTGGCCGACGGGGACCAGCCCCAGGCGGGTCAGGACGTCCGGATGCTCCGCCGCGCGCGACCGCAGCCGCGTGGCGGCCAGCCCTGGCAGGGTGCCCCCCGCCTCCTCGAGGGCCCGGGCGCGCAGCCGGGCGGCACCGCGCCGGCGCAGCGGCAGCGGGGCGACGTCGACGACCCGCACCGACCACATGCGGCGGGTGCCGGGGTCGCGCAGGACGGCGCGGTCACCGACCCGCCACGGCAGGGCGAGCGGCAGGGTCAGGCGGGCGTGGTCGTCGCCGAGCGGACGGGCGCGGACGGGCTGGTCCGCGGTGCCGACGTGCAGGACCAGCCGCTCGGGCAGCGGTGCGGGAGCGGCTGCGCCGGCACCGGCGCGTCCCTCCTGCCCGTGGCGGTCGGCACCGGAGGCCGTGCCGACCGGCGCGAGGGCGACGTCGACGACGGTCGCCGCCGCGAACGCGCCGGGGGTGAGGAGCACCGCCGACCGGCCGGCCTCGACGGTCTCGGTGCGGCGCAGGTTGACGGCGACGCGCGAGACCGGCCCGACCCGGTCCTGCGCCTCGTCGCCGCTGTGCAGCCCGCGCACCACGACCTCGCGGCGACCCGCGGCCGAGACCAGGGTCAGGCGGTCGCCCGTGGCCAGCGTGCCCGCGCCGAGCGTGCCGGTGAGCACGGTGCCCGCCCCCGGCACGGTGAAGGAGCGGTCGCACCAGAGCCGCACCGGGGCCGTCGCGTCGGGCGGGGTCGTCCGCGCCACGAGCGCGTCGAGGTCGGACCGCAGGGCCGCCATCCCGTCGCCGGTGCGCGCCGAGACGGCCCGGGCGGGGACGTCCAGCCCGGCCGCCGCGAGCCGGCCGAGCGCCTCCTCGCGCACCCGGGCCTGCCGGGTGTCGTCGGCGAGGTCGCTGCGGGTGAGGACGAGCAGCCCCTCGGTGACGTCGAGCGCCTGCACGGCCGCCAGGTGCTCCGAGCTCTGCGCCTGCCAGCCCTGGTCGGCCGCGACGACGAAGAGGACGGCCGGGGCGGGCCCGAGGCCCGAGAGCGTCGTCCCGACGAACCGCTGGTGCCCGGGCACGTCGACGAACGCCACGTCCGCCCCGCCGGGCAGCCGCGTCCAGGCGAAGCCGAGCTCGATGGTCAGGCCCCGGGCGCGCTCCTCCGCCAGCCGGTCCGGGTCCCTCCCGGTGAGGGCCCGCACCAGCGTGGACTTGCCGTGGTCGACGTGCCCGGCCGTGGCCAGGACGCGCCTCATCCGCCGTCGACCCCCAGCGCGGCGCGCAGGGCCCGGAGCAGGTCCGCGTCGCGGTCGGGAGGTATGCAGCGCACGTCGACGAGGCCGCGGCCGTCCTCGACCCGGGCCAGGACGACGGGCACGTCGGCCTCGGTGGCGTCCCCGGACGGTCGGCGCAGCGCGGCGACCGCTGCCTCGGGCACCTCGACGGCCCACCCGGGCAGCGGCAGGCCGGGCGCGCCGCCGCCTCCCACCCGGCCGGTGACCGGGACGACGCTCCGGCCGGTCCGCGACGCGAGCTCCTCGGCGCGGCGGCGCAGCTCGTCGGGGTCGGCGTGCAGGGCGTCCTGGACCGGGGTGGAGGGGCCGCGCACGCTGGCCTCGAGGGCTGCCAGCGTCAGCTTGTCGACGCGCAGGGCCCTGGCCAGCGGGTGTCGTCGCAGCAGCCCGACCGTCTCCGCGTCGCCGAGCACGAGACCGGCCTGGGGCCCGCCGAGGAGCTTGTCGCCGCTCGCCGTGACGACGGTGGCGCCCTGCGCGAGGGCGGTCGCGGCGTCGGGCTCGTCGGGCAGGAGGGGGTCGGGGCCGAGCAGGCCGGAGCCGATGTCGGCGACGACCGGCACGGCGCTGCCGTCGGGGCGGCGCAGCCCGGCCAGCGCGCCGGTCCCGACGGCCGAGACGAAGCCGTCGACGCGGAAGTTGGACGGGTGGACCTTGAGCACGCAGCCGGTGGCGGGCCCGACCGCGCCGGCGTAGTCCTGCAGGTGGGTGCGGTTGGTCGTGCCGACCTCCCGCAGCCGGGCGCCGGTGGAGGCGATGAGGTCGGGCAGGCGGAAGCCGTCGCCGATCTCGACCAGCTCGCCCCGGCTCACGACCACCTCGCGGCCCGCGGCGAGCGCGGTGGTGGCCAGCACGAGCGCGGCCGCGCCGTTGTTGACGACGAGCGCGTCCCCGGCGGCGGGCACGGCCTCCAGCAGCGCGGCGCGCGTGCCGGCTCCTCGCGGCCCGCGGGTGCCGGTCGCCAGGTCGAGCTCGACGTCGACGTGGCCGGCCGCGTCGAGCACCGCCTCGACGGCGGCGGACGACAGCGGGGCGCGGCCGAGGTTGGTGTGGACGACGACACCGGTCGCGTTGAGCACGGGCGTGAGCGAGGAGGCCCGCGCCGGCAGCGTCGCCAGCGCGGTCCGGGCGACGGCGTCGGGGGCGATCTCGCCGCGCCGGGCCCGCTCCTGGGCCGCGGTCACGGCGGCGCGCACGCTGCGCCGGCCGAGCCGGGAGACCGCGGCGGCCAGCGGCGGGCTGGCGAGCAGCACGTCGGTGCGTGCGATCGACCGGCGCGGGTCGCTGTGGCTCACCCTCGGCTCCCTTCGGGCCCCGGGCATGGCCGGGGAGGTTGGCGGAGGCGGACGGGAATCGAACCCGCCAGGCCGAGATGCTCGACCTCGCCGGTGTTGAAGACCGGGGGGCCCACCAGGAACCCTGACGCCTCCGGGAGCCAGCCTAGACACACCTGCCTAGGGTGGGCGCATGCAACCTCCCCGCCTGACCCAGCTGGCCCGCGGAGGCGGGTGCGCCTGCAAGATCCCGGCCGGCGAGCTGGAGGAGCTCGTGGCCGGGTTGCGCGCCGCCCCGGGGATGCCGTCGGCGCAGGTCGTCGTGGGCCTGGACGACGGCGACGACGCGGCGGTCGTGCGGGTCGAGGGCGGGCTGGCCGTCATCTCGACCGCCGACTTCTTCACCCCGGTGGTCGACGACCCCTACGACTGGGGCCGCATCGCGGCCGCCAACGCGCTGTCCGACGTCTACGCGATGGGCGGCACGCCGGTCATGGCGATCAACCTCGTCGGCTGGCCCCGCGAGACGCTCTCCACCGACCTGCTGCGCGAGGTGCTGCAGGGCGGCCTCGACGTCGCCACCGGCGCGGGCTGCCCCGTGATCGGCGGCCACAGCATCGACGCGCCCGAGCCGCTCTACGGCATGGCGGTGACCGGCACGGGCGACCCCGACCGGCTCATGCGCAACGACGCCGCGGAGCCGGGGCTGCCCGTCAGCCTCACCAAGCCGCTGGGGGTCGGCGTGCTCAACAACCGGGCCAAGGCCACGGGCGAGGTGAGCCGGCAGGCCGTGGAGAGCATGGTCGCGCTCAACCGCGACGCCTCCCGGGCCGCCCTCGCGGCGGGGGTCCGCGCGGCCACCGACGTCACCGGCTTCGGGCTGCTCGGCCACCTCTACAAGCTGTGCCGCGCCTCCGGGGTGTCCGCCCGCGTGGAGGCCTCGGCGGTCCCCTACCTCGACGGCGCGCGCCGGGCGCTCGCGGACGGGCACGTCCCCGGCGGCTCGCGGCGCAACCTGGACTGGGTGCGCCCGCACCTGACGACCGGCCCCGGTGTCGACGAGGACGAGCTCGTGCTGCTGGCCGACGCCCAGACCTCCGGCGGCCTCCTCGTCGTGGGCGAGGTGCCGGGCGCCCCGGTGGTCGGCGAGACGCTCCCGGCGGGCTCGCTGCCCGGCGGTGCGCTCGTCGAGGTCGTCTAGGAGATCGTCGCCGGCGCGGGCACGCGGCGCGGCGGCCGGGTGACCAGGGGCAGCGCGACGCCGACGAGGGCGAGGATGCCGACCACGGTGAAGCCCAGCGTGTAGGCCTGCTCCTCCCCGACGAGCCAGGAGATGAGCAGCGGGCCGACGACGCCGCCGATCGACCACCCGATGAGCATGAGGCCATAGATCGCGCCGGAGTGACGCACGCCGAAGAAGTCGCTGGCGGTCGAGGGCAGCGTCCCGAAGGCACCGCCGTAGCAGGTGTAGATCAGCGCCGCGAGGACGTAGAACGCCAGCACGTTGCTGGTGTGCGGGATGGCGAGCAGGGCCACCCCCTGGAGCGCGAGGATGCCGACGAAGGCGTTGCGCCGCCCGATGCGGTCGGAGATGCCGGCCCACAGGATCCGGCCCAGCCCGTTGAACAGGCCCATGACGCCGACGAGCGTGGCGGCGCCGGCGGCGCTGAAGCCGGCGACGTCCGTCGCCGTGCCGGCCGCGACGGAGATGAAGGAGATGCCCGCGGTCACCGAGACGGTGAGGATCAGCGTGAGCAGGTACCACTGCGGCGTGCGCATCGCCTCGTGCTGGGTGAAGTCCTGCCCCGCCGCCGGCGCCGGGGCGCCCGGGTCGCGTCCGGCCGGCGCGTCGGTGGCCCCGGGGACGTCCGGGGCCTCCGGCGGGTTGCGGAAGACCGACGCGCCGAGCAGGCCCGCCACGAGGTAGGCGATCCCCAGCCACAGGAACACCTTGGTCGGGTACCGCTGGAAGTCCGGGCTGGCCTCGATCATGGCCTGCGCGAGCGGGGAGGTGATGACCGCGCCGAAGCCGAAGCCGCCGACGGCGATCCCGGTGATCAGCCCCCGCTTGTCCGGGAACCACTTCTGCAGCATGGCGATGGGCACGATGTAGGCCAGCCCCAGGCCGAGGCCGCCGAGCACGCCGTACCCCAGCACGAGCAGCCACAGGTCGGAGGCGTCACGCGCGAAGCTCGCCAGGATGATCCCGACGGAGTAGACGGTGACGCCCGCGAGCGCCACCGGGCGCGGACCGCGGCGGTCCTGCAGGCGCCCGCCGAGGAAGGTGCCCACGAAGATCATGCCGATCGCGACCTCGAAGGGGATGGTCGCCTGGACCTTGGTCAGGTCGAAGGCCGACGGCTCGGCCTGGATCGCCCTGCTGAAGGTGCTCCACGCGTAGACCGCGCCCAGCGCCAGCTGCACGAGGACGCCACCGGCCAGGACGAGCCAGCGGTTGCCTCCGGGGGTGGTGCTCGGGCCACTCATGCTCGGCTCCTTCGTCGAGGAGTCGCCGCCCCACCGGGGCGGCGGGAGGGTCAGCGGACGGTGACGATGCTGTCGTGGACGGTGCCGGCGGCCCGTCGCTCCTCGAGCCGGCGCTTCTGCGGCCCGACGGTGTAGCGGGGGTCCTTGGCCGACTCGATGCCCGCCTCGACGACCCCGAAGCGGGTCAGCGCCGAGGCGGCGGCCAGCGCCACGCCGGAGGCGACGGCCACCGCCCGGCTGCGGCCGGCGAGCAGGGTCCCCAGCCCGCCGGCGACGGTGAGGGCCCGGGCCAGCCGCAGCTTGCTCCCGGCGTGCCCGGTCTCCAGCGGCTCGACGAGGTCCAGACCCTCGAGGTGCTGCTCCAGGCGGTGCATGGCCGCGAGGTCGGTCGCGGCGCCGAGGAGGGCCAGCCGCCGGGCGGGGCCGGTCTGGGCCGTCGGGCAGAGCGCCATCTGGACGCCCGCCGAGGCCATCGCGGCGGAGGCGACGAAGACGAAGGGCAGCTGGCGGCGGCTCTCGAACCAGACCGGCGTCACGGTGTCGGAGAGCAGCACCGCGGTGTAGGCCGCCAGCGGCGGCGCGAGGAGGGCCTGGCCCGCGGCGGCCGGGGCGTCCAGCGCCTCGAGCGTGCGCCCGGCCGTGCCCAGGACGCCGTGCCGGGGCAGCCCGACGGCGCGCGCGGCCTCGCTGGCCGTGGTGACGCCGGCGAACGCGGCATACCCGGAGAGGATCCAGGTGCCCACCGACATCGGGGAGGTGAGCTTGACGGTGCGCAGCATGTTGAGGAACCGCTCGGGCCGGCCGAGGTCGGCGACGAGCGTCGCGCCGCTCAGCGCGACGGCGGCCATCGCCGTCCAGCGGCTGCTGCGCCGCAGGACGTCGTGGCCGGTGGCGGCCGCGCCCGAGGCGAGGAGGCCGGAGCCGGCCGCCACCCCGCCCAGGAAGAGGTAGGCGGGGATCTCGTGCTTCCACGGCACCGGCTTGATCACCGGGTGCCCGTAGTAGTCGGAGAACTCCGCGTCGGGGACCGCCGCGGCCTCCCGCCGGCCGCCGCCGTCGCGGTCGAGCCAGCTGCGGCCGGTGCGCGCGAGGTCGCGCGCCGCACCGGTCGCGGCACCGCG
Organism: Ornithinimicrobium sp.; assembly: GCA_030145965.1. GTDB lineage: Bacteria > Actinomycetota > Actinomycetes > Actinomycetales > Dermatophilaceae > Ornithinicoccus. The sequence goes on along the minus strand of JASKZT010000346.1, from coordinate 667 downwards.
CACCGAGGACCGACGCCGCCGGCGGCCCTCCTCCGGCGGGCGGTAGCTGTCGAACGCCGAGGTGCTCACGGGCGCCGCCCGAGGAAGGCGACGGCAGCCGCGCCGAGCAGCCCCAGGCCGGCCAGGCCGGCGGTGCGGAACATCTCCGGCAGCTTGGCCGTGGGGACGACCGGGTCCGGTGGCAGCCCGTAGACCTCCGGCTCGTCGAGGAGGAGGAAGACCGAGCCGGCGCCGCCCACGCCGTCGTCGTCGTTGGCGCCGTAGAGCCGGGCCTCGGTGAACCCCTGCCCGTGCAGCTCGGTGACGCGCGCGCGGGCGATGTCCACCATCTCCTGCCGGGTGCCGAAGCGGATGGAGGTGGTGGGGCAGGTCTGGGCGCAGGCGGGCGTCTGGTCGTCGGTGAGGCGGTCGTAGCAGAGCGTGCACTTCTGGGCGACCCCCACGTCGGGCACGTGGCCGTCGGCGCGCACCGACACGGCGGCGTCGCCGCGCCGCTCGATGACGCCGAAGGGGCAGGCGCCGACGCAGTAGCCGCAGCCGTTGCAGACGTCGGCCTGGACGACGACCGTGCCGTGCTCGCTGCGGAACAGCGCCCCGGTCGGGCAGACGTCGAGGCACCCGGCGTGCGTGCAGTGCTTGCAGACGTCCGAGGACATCAGCCAGCGGA
>JASKZT010000279.1 GCA_030145965.1 Ornithinimicrobium sp. | reverse complement strand
CGACCCCGCAGCTGGACCTCGACACGGCGGTGACCGTGCGGACCCCGGCCGAGCTGCGCCGGCTCGTCGACGCCACCCTGCACCTCACGCTGGGGTACCCGCCGCGGCACGACCACGACGGCGACGTCCCCATCCTCTTCGGCAGCGCGCTCGTCTACGTGCGCACCGCCGACGCCCAGCCGGTCGTCACGATCTTCGCCATCCCCGTGCAGGACATCGGAGACCTGGACGCGGCCCGGCGGGAGGCGGAGATCTTCAACCGCCGGGCGGTCTTCGGCAAGCTGCACCTCGTCGGACGGCAGCTCGTCGCCAGCGTGGCGATCCCCTGCCTGCCGTTCGTGCCACGCCACCTCGTCGGCATGGTCGAGCTGCTGGGTCGTGAGATCGACCGGCTGGACGAGGACCTGGCGCTGCGCGTGCGCGGCCGGCGCTGGATCGACCTCGTCGGGGGTTCCCCGGCCACCGGGGCGACGGCCCTGCCCGCCGGCACCGGCAGCGCGAGCACGCCGGGCACCGCGGGCGACGCGCCCGGGCCTGCCTCCCCCACGGACCCGGAGGTGCAGGAGGAGCTGCCGGTCGAGCTCACCACCCTCCTCGAGCTCGACGCCGAGGCCGAGGGGCTGGAGCCGGCGCTCGTCGCCGACGTCTGCCACCACGACCGCGACCTCATCCTGCGCCTCATCGGGCTGGCCGAGGAGCAGACGATCAGCTGGCGCTCCTCGGTCGACGAGGCGCGTGCCGCCGGCGACGCGGACCGCGCCCGGACGGCCGCGGACGAGATGCGCGGCTGGGCCCGGACGGTCCGGGACCTGCGGGCGGCCCTGCGCCACGTCGTCACCTTCGGCGGTCCCGCGGCCGGCTGACGACCGAGCCCGCGGCCCGCTCGGCGCCACGGACGGGCCTCGCCGTCCCCTCCCTCCCCCGGCGACGCTTCCGCTCGCCGCCCCCGCAGGGCCTCGCGATCATGGGCAGATGGTGGTCTCCGGAGAGGTCCAGCCGATCCTCGACGCGCTCAAGACCGTCGCGGTGGCGCTCAAGGAGGAGTCGGTGCCCTTCGCCCTGGCCGGCGGGTGTGCCGTCTACGCGCGCGGGGGCGCGGACAGCCGGCACGACGCGGACGTCATCATCCTCGAGGAGGACGCCCACCGGGCCAGGGCCGCCCTGCGCGGACGCGGCCTGGAGGTGCTCGAGCCACCGGAGGACTGGCTCTTCAAGGTGCGCCACGGCGGGGGGCTGGTCGACGTGATCTTCCGCCTGGCGGGCGGGCCGGTCGACGCACCGCTGCTGGAGCGGGCCGAGGAGATGAGCGTCGACTCCGTGCGCATGCCGGTCATGTCGGCGACCGACCTGCTCACCTCCAAGCTGCTCGCCCTCACGGAGCACTACTGCGACCTCTCCCCGATCCTGGCCGTCGTCCGCAGCCTGCGCGAGCAGATCGACGCCGACCGCGTGGACGCCGGCACCCGCTCCAGCCCGTTCGCCCGCGCGGCGCTCGGCCTGGCTCGCGACCTCGCCCTGCTTCCGCCGCCCGGCGACAGCTCCCCCCACCACCGACCACGCCCGCACGAGGAGGACCGATGACCGGTACCTACCAGCTCAGGGACGTCGAGCGGCGCCTGGCCGAGGAGGCCGCCACCGCCGAGCTCGGCGTCCACCTCAGCGAGCACGGCCGGCGGGTCGTGGTCCACGGCCAGGTCTCGAGCGAGGCGAGCCGGCGCGCCGTGCTCGGCCGCGTCGGCGAGCTGTGCCCCGACCGCGAGGTCGTCGACGAGCTCACCTGCGCCGAGCAGACGCTCTCGGACCCCCCGCACCCGGCGGAGGACCTGCGGTGATCCGGGTCGCGGCGGTCGGCGACATCCACCTCGGGGCGGACCTGGCCGGGCGGCACCGGGCGGGGTTGCGCGACCTGGCCGAGCACGCCGACGCGCTGCTCCTCGCCGGCGACCTCACCCGGCACGGCACGCTCGAGGAGGCCCGGATCGTCGCCGAGGAGTACCGCGACCTGTCCGTGCCCGTCGTCGCGGTCCTGGGCAACCACGACCACCAGGACGACCGCCCCGAGGAGCTCTCGGCGGTCCTGCGCGACGCCGGCCTGGTCGTCCTCGAGGGCGAGGGGGTCGTGATCGACCTGCCGGCGGGCCGGCTCGGCGTCGCCGGGGCCAAGGGCTTCGGGCTGGGCTTCGCCGGTCGTTGCGCCAGCGACTTCGGCGAGCGCGAGATGAAGGACTTCACCGGCACCGGCCGCCGCAGCGCCGAGCTGCTCGGGCAGGCGCTCGCCGACGTGGCCGCCGGCTCCCCGGACGTGACCGTCGCCCTGATGCACTACGCGCCGGTCGAGGACACGCTCGTCGGCGAGCCGCCGGAGATCTGGCCCTTCCTGGGCAACTACCTGCTCGGTCAGGCGGTCGACGAGGCGGCCACCGTCAGCCTCGCCGTGCACGGCCACGCCCACGCGGGCACGGAGAAGGGCGTGACGGAGGCGGGCGTGCGCGTGCGCAACGTCGCCCAGCCCGTCATCCGCGCCGCCTACGCGGTCTACGACCTTCACCCGGTCGGCGAGGACACCCGGGCCAGCACCTCGGCGGCGACGAGCGCCGGCTCCCGCTCCGGCAGCCAGTGACCGGCTGCCACCTCGACGAACCGGTAGTCACCCCGCACGTGCCGCGCCGTGCCCTCGGCGGCCGCGCGGCCGAGGAAGGGGTCCCGCGCACCCCAGACGAAGGTCGTGGGCACCTCCACCGTCCCCTCGGCGTCCGCGCCGTCCTCCCCGCGCCGGGACCGGACCACCGCCTGACGCAGGGCTGAGCGCACGGCGGCGCGGTACCAGTGCACCGGGCCGCGCAGGTCCCGCGCCCGCCCGAGGCGGGCGGCGTAGCGGCGGCCGTGCGCGGCGGGCAGCCCTGAGCGTCGCAGGCCCCCACGGCGCAGGACGCCGGCCAGGACGACCTCGGGCAGCAGCGGCAGCTGCATCGCCAGGACGTACCAGCTGCGCCGGGCCTGGTCGCCCCGGCCCAGCGCGGCCCGCAGGGCGGCCGGGTGCGGTGTGGAGAGCACGACGAGGCCGGACACCCGGTCGGGGTGGCGCTGCGCGAGCGCCCACGCCACCGCGCCGCCCCAGTCGTGCCCGACGACGTGGGCCCGGTGCGCCCCGGCGGCGTCGAGGACCGCGAGGGCGTCGTCCACGAGGGCGGGCAGGGCGTAGGCGGACACGCGGCGTGGCGCGGCCCGGGGCGAGTAGCCGCGCTGGTGCGGGGCGAGGGTGCGCAACCCGGCGGCGTGCAGGCGCGCGGCCGTCTCGTCCCACGCGGTCGCGTCCTGCGGGAAGCCGTGGAGGAGCAGCACCACGGCCCCGTCGGGCGGCCCCCCGGCGACGACGTCGAGGACCAGTCCGCCCGTGCCCACGCTCTCCATGCGGCCACGGTACGGCGGGTCGGCCTGTCGGGTGCGCTCGTGCGCCAAGACCATCGACGCAGGTCAGGACCACGCGAAACTACTCGCGTGTAGTTCGGGAACCACACTTGTCACACCCGTCACACTGCCGCATGCTGGTCCCGGCCACCCCCCGTCCCAGGAGGAGACCTTCCTTGCGCCGTCCCATCCTCGCCCTCGTCACGGCTGCCGCGATGACCTTCACCCTCCTCCCGGCGTCCGCCGTCGAGGGGAGCCCGCCCGAGCCCGCGGGTCCCGTCGTCGTCGACCACGACTCCCCCGCGCTGGACGTCGACCAGCGCCTCGGGCTGGTCGCCGGCGACCCCGACGTCCAGGGCACCGCCACCTCGGTCGTGGAGCCGGGCCAGACCTCCCTCCCGGCGCCGCAGCAGGGCGCCGAGGTCTACCCGCGACCCGCCGGGGGCACCTACGCCGTCCGCGGCGGGGGCTTCGGCCACGGCATCGGGATGTCGCAGTACGGCGCCGACGGTGCCGCCCGGGCGGGACTGAGCCACGCCCAGATCCTCGCGTTCTACTACCCGGGCACGGTCCTGGAGACGCGCGCCACGGGCCCGGTACGCATCGGCATCACCCTCGACCACGACGGCGTCACCCAGGTCGCCCACCGCCCCGGCCTGGTCGTCGGCGCCGCCCCGGGCGCCACCACCTACCCCCTCCCGACGGGATACGCGCAGTGGCGGGTGCGCAGCACGACCTCCTCCGCCGCAGGGTGCACCCTCGAGGGCCTGGACGCCTCGGGCAGCTGGCGCGCCGCCTGGCCGGCCGGGATGGCCCGCTCGTGCCCGGTGTCCTTCAGCTCGCCCACCGAGGGCACCGTGGACCTCCTCCTGCCCGGGGGGCAGCAGCGCGCCTACCGCGGGACCCTCACCGCGACCCACCGCGGCACCACCAGCCTGATCACCGTCAACCACCTGCCCCTGCAGGACTACCTGCGTTCGGTGACGATGGCCGAGATGCCGGTGTCCTTCCACCCGCAGGCGCTGCGCGCCCAGGCCGTGGCCGCCCGCACGTACGCGCTGCGCGGCACCGGCGGCAACGCCTGGTACGACACGTGCGACACCACCGCGTGCCAGGCCTACCGTGGGCACGGCGCTCGCCACCCCGACGGCTCGCTCACGCCCTACGAGCACGCCAGCAGCACCGACGCGGTGACCACGACCGACGGGCAGGTCCTCACCTACGCCTTCGGCACGGGGGCCCGGCAGCTGGCGACCCCGATGTACTCCTCCTCCACCGGCGGCCACACGACCGTGGGCGGCGCGGGGCACGGCTACCTGCGGGGGCAGCCGGACCCCTACGACGCGGTGGCGGGCAACCTGCGCCACGCGTGGCAGGCCCAGCTGCCCGTCTCGCGGCTGGAGCAGCGCTACGGCATCCACCGGGTCGAGCGCGTGCAGATCCTGCGCCGCGACGGCCACGGGCAGTGGGGCGGGCGGGTGCTCGACGCCCGCGTGGAGGGGTTCACCGCGTCCGGCACCTACACCTGGGCCTACGCCAGCGGCGCCGGCCTGCAGCTGGCCAACCCCTGGCCGGGCTCGGCGTCCGGGCTCTCCTCCACCTACTTCACGATCGAGCAGGAGGGCGGCGGCACGGTGGAGCGCCTCGACGGTGCCAACCGCTGGGAGGTCGCCGAGAAGGTCAGCCGGGCGTGGAGCACCGGCACGCCGGTGGTCTACGTGGTCAACGGCGACGTCTT
>JASKZT010000278.1 GCA_030145965.1 Ornithinimicrobium sp. | reverse complement strand
ACCTCACCATCCAGGCCCGGTAGCTCGAGTCCGTCGCCTTCAGGAACACGCACACCGTGTCGTCGGGGACGACCTCGGCCCCGGCGAGCGTCCGCTCGATCGACGCCCGCGGGCCGGATCCACGCTCCTTGGTCAGGTGGTCGGCCCGGACGAGGCCGAGCGGCAGCGTGGCCGCGACGAGCAGCCCCACCACGGGCACGGCCGTGAGCCGGCGCGCGAGCGCGCAGCACCTCGCCACCACGGCCAGCGTGACCACCATGACGACCAGGTAGATCGTGCCCTGGTAGCGGCTGAAGCCGGCCAGCGACAGCGCCTCGCCGAGCGGCATGGACCACAGGTACATGAGCGCCAGGGAGACCTCCCAGAGCGCGACGGTGAGCGGCACGACCCCCAGGACCCACCACCTTTCCGCCCGCGTGAGCGCACCGGCCCGGGCGGCCAGCGCGACGGTGACGACGAGGGCGGCCAGGACGGCCCAGAAGACGGGGGAGCCGACGGTCCCGGCGAGGAGCTGGTCGAGGATGGCCCGCACGTCCTCCGGCGACTTCTCCCCCCGGATCTCGGCCAGACGGCCGGGGGAGGCGCTGTGCTTGGCGTCCCCCGCCTCGGGGAAGGTCAGGGCGACATACCTGCCCCAGAGCCACCAGACCAGCCACGGCACCGCGAGCCAGGCGGCACCCACGACCCGGCGGCCCCCGGACACGGAGCGGGGGAGCAGGGCGAGGAGGGCGACGACGGTGGCGACAGCGAGGAAGAGCAGCCCGCTCGTCTTGGCGGAGACGAGCGCCGCGCCGACGGCGGCGACGACCCACGGGCTGCGGACGAGCGCCTCGCGGTGGAGCAGGACGAGCAGGAGGAGCGCCCCGGCCAGCCCCGCCACGAGGGAGTCCACGAGCAGGCTGGTCGGGGAGGTGATGGCCGTGAGCAGCGCGAGCACCCCGAGGGCGTACAGCACGATCCCCACCCACCACCGGCGCCCCGCCGCCGTGACGACCGGCAGCAGGCAGCTGGCGGCGAAGAGGTGGTGGACCAGCATCGACACCGGCTCGGCCGCCCCCAGCACGACGTTGCCGAGGTAGAGCAGGCTCGCCGCCCCCAACGGGTAGGTGGTGAAGGCGACGACGTCGTCGGCCGGGCCCGGCAGGGCGTCGTGCTCGAGCATGACCGCCACGACGAGGGCCCAGTGGCTGAAGTTGTCGTAGTGGGTGACGACCTGCCCCTGCACGAGCAGCACGAGCAGGACCGCCGTGCCGCCGAGGGCGAGGGTGGCCGGGGCGCGCAGGGTGGCGAGGACCCCCGCGCGGTCGAGGAGCAGCTCGCGCAGCAGCGTCAGGAGACCGACCGCGACGACGACCAGGACGCCGAGGCGCAGGTGGCCGGCCATCCCGGCGAGCAGGCAGACCACCGACCAGGTCGACAGGACGATCAGCGGGTGCCAGCCCGGGTCCAGCACCCGCCTGCGCCGCAGCCAGGCCAGGGGTCCCAGCAGCACCAGGCAGGCGACCGCCGCCCGGATCACCAGCACGGCCGCTCACCCGTCACAGGCGCGAGGCTACGTGCCACCCGGCGCGCGGGCGCGCCCATCAGGGCCCGTGTCGTCAGGGTCGCTCGGGAAGGGCCCACTCGATCTCTTCCAGGGGGGTGTCGGTGATCCCGGCCCCGTGCAGGGCGTGGTGCAGGATCGGGGTGAGGGAGGCGATGTAGCTGGCTGTCAGGTGGCTGCCCTGGCGGAAGAGGAGCACGTCGCCGATGACCGGCGGGCAGGCCGGCTCGGGCCGCCCGGGCACGTGCGGGCAGACCCAGCCGCTGAGGTCGACGAACGGCGCGTCGAGCTGCTCCGCGGCGATCTCCAGCGCGGCGGTGCCCGAGCCGGGGCCGCTGTCGTAGGCGCACTGGGCGTAGTCGTCCGGGTGCTCCTCGACGCAGGTGTAGAGGGTGTCCTCCTCCGGCATCTCCTTGCGGCTCGGCGAGGGGTTGTCGGCGAGCACGACGACGTGCGCACCGGCGTCCACGGCCGGTCGCAGGCTGTCGGCCACCGCCCGGCCCAGCTCCTCCCCGCCGGTCTGGACCATCGAGGTGAGGATGATGTCCGGCGTGTGCCTGCCGTCCCCGAGCAGCTCGGACAGGCGGCCGTTGTAGGTCTCGCACTCGGGGTAGACCTCGCTGGAGGCGAAGCCGCACCCGGACTTGGTGTACACCTTCAGGCGCCACCCCTCCTGCTGGGCGATGGGCTCCAGCGCCGTGAGCCACTGCAGCATCTTGGAGTCGCCCACCATGGCGACCGTGATGCCGCCCTCGGGGTCGCCGAACCAGCAGGCGTCCTCGGGCAGGATCTCCACCGACTCCGCCTCGACCTGGCAGTCCTGCCCGTACGCCGCGAGGGGGATGTCATCCACCGCCACGGCCGGGTCGGGGTAGACGGGGCCCTCGTCGGTGTAGAGCCGCGGGGGGTCGGGGATGAGCCGCAGCGCGGGGGTGGTCCGGCTCTCGGCCGCGACCAGGCCGAGCGCACCCGCGTCGTCGACGAGCACCTCCTCGCGGGCGGTCTCGGTGAGCCGGGGGGCGCCGGCCACGAGCGCCGCGCCGAGGGAGGCGGTCAGCGCCATGCTCAGCGCACCGAAGCCCAGGGCCCACGACGTGCGCGACGCCAGGGTCGGGTGGAAGCGGACGGGGTTCTCGACCAGCTGCAGGGTGGCCCGGGCGAGCAGCACGCACAGCCCGGCGACCGCGAGCCGGGTCAGCAGCCCGGAGTCGGGACGGGTCTCGGCCAGGAGGCGCAGCGCGGGCCAGTGCCACAGGTACAGCCCGTAGGACAGGCCGCCTAGGAAGAGCATCCAGCGTGTGCCCAGCAGCCGTGCCGGCAGCGTGCGCGGGGCGGCGATGCCGGCGGCGATGACGGCGGCCGTGCCCACGGTGGGC
>JASKZT010000264.1 GCA_030145965.1 Ornithinimicrobium sp. | reverse complement strand
CGGGCACCGTGCCGGGCGACGGCCACGACGTCCTCGTGGCTCAGCGGTCCGACGTCGATCATGACCTGCGGCGGGCGGGTGGAGGTCAGCACTGTCATGACACCATTGCACGTGCCGATCCGGCCGGCGGGCAGGGCGTCCCGCGGCCTTGTGTCCCGCATCCGAGACTTTGCGGCCCTGGGTGGCCCGGGTCAGCCGCGCGTGCCGTGGCCGCTGGCCCGCGCCGCCCGCCACCGGCGCCGCAGGGCGCCCGGGATCCTGGCCAGCTTGTCCATCCCCTTGCGCGGCGGGTTGTAGGGCACGTCCGCGATCGCCGGCGCCCACCGGCTGATCAGGAGCTTGTGGTGCAGGCTCTGCCGGCGCCAGGACCAGGGCAGGGACAGCATCAGCTCCTGGTAGGCCGTGCTGTTGCCCGGCAGGACCGAGTGCGCGCCCATGAGGTCGAGAGCCAGCTCCGTCGTGGCCGCGTAGGAGGCGCACTTCTGGTCCAGCCAGAAGCGGTCGTGCGTCGACAGGGGCTGCGGGTCGTCCCGGACGAGCGCGACCCACTCCGCCAGCGCCGCCTGCTGGTCCGGGGAGGCACCGAGGGCGGGTCCCAGCGCGTCCGCGTCCAGCGGGAGCCCGTCCAGGAGGTCGTGGGCCCCCCTGCGGGTGCCGTCGAAGGCCGTGCCGCGCAGCACGACATCACCGGCCCGCATCCAGCCGAACTGCCCGTGCTCCAGGAAATAGCGGTCGGTCTCGCGGACCAGCCCCCCGACCTGGGCGTCGTAGAGATCCGCCGCCGCGGGGCGGCGGGCTCCTGGCCGGACCAGCTCGTGCGGCAACCCCAGCCGCTGCGCCATCAGGGGAGGCAGCCGCACGTCGGCGCGGGCCATGCCGGGGTACAGCTGGGTCACGAGCCGCGGTCGCAGGCCGAGGTGGACGCAGGCGGCGAGGGCCAGGCGCGAGTCGTGCCCCGCGGTCAACGGCACGACGAGGGGGCCGAGGCGTGCTGAACGTTCCACGCTCGCCAGCAGCCGCGCCGCCGCGCGCTCGAGGACCGCCGGCGCTTTCTGCTCGTCGACCTCCTGGACCCGCAGCACGGGACGGGACCGGACCTGCCAGGTCCGCCACGACAGGACCTGCGCCGGCAGCAGCCGCCGCAGGTCCTCCAGACCCGTGGCGGGTCCGGGCATGAACGGCAGCACGAGGTCACGGTGCAGCGGCGGGCCCTCGTGGCGGCGCCGGGTGAGCAGGGCCGGGCTGCTGGCGACGGCGCCCTCGCGCCAGAACGCCGACAGCATGCCCGTCGCGTCCAGGTGCACCTCGTCGCCGTCCAGGAGCAGCCACCGCCCGGACCATTCCCGGTAGGCCTCCTGGAGCTGCGGCGACGTCAGCCGCGCCAGCTGGGAGGCCACCTCGTCGACGGCCGCCAGCTCCTGGCCGGTACCGGCACCGTCCACGGGCACCGGCACAGTGCCCGTCACCCCGCACACGGCCACCCCGAGAAGCACCCGCACCCGGCCGCCCGGCCCCTCGACGCGCAGGACGGGCAGCTCGGGGCACGCGTGCAGCCAAGCCCCTGGCAGCGCGTGCTCCCGGTAACCCTCCGGCGCGGGCCCCGGGTGCGTCCTCAGGACGAACTGCCGCCGTCCGAGCGGCCCGGCGCCTGCCGGCACGGCGGCCGCGCGCGGTGACGCGGCCGCTGTCGCCCGCTCGTCCATCGTCACGACCTCTCGCCCGAGGCTCCACCATAGCCGCCTCGCGCGCCCTTCCGTCGGCTCAGGGTGGCGGCCACGCGACCGAGGTGGCGGACCACCTTGTAGAGGGAGCGCCACGCGCCCGTACGGTCGCCGCGGACGGCACGGGTCGCCGCCCGGGGAAGGTGGACGGCCGCCGCGGCCGCCAGCACGAGCACCCGGACCGGCGGGAGGGAGGGGCGACCCTGCAGGTCTTCCACCACCACCGACGAGCGCCCGTTGCGGTAGGCCCGGAGCAGCAGGGCCCTGCGCGTGCGCCGCTCGGCAGCGACCCGTTCGCGCACGACCGCCTCGGCGGCCCACCAGAACGAGGCGCCGTTGGCGGCCACCTGCCGGAAGAACAGCGTGTCCTCCCCGCCGGACCGGCCGAGCGCCGGATGGAACTGCAGCCCGGGCGTGCGCAGCACCGGGCCGCCCAGCAGGACGTTGGCCGTGGAGACGTCACCGCGGAACGGGCCGGTGGCGCGGTGCTCCCTCGTCAGCATCGCGGCGGCGTGCGGCGTGCCGGTCACCTCGTCCGCCTGCAGGACCGGTCCGGCGACGACGTCGGCCCCCTCCCTCCGGGCGGCGTCCACCAACGCCGCCAGCCACCCGGGCCCGGGCAGCTGGTCGTCGTCCACGAGGACGAGGGCCTGCGCCGACAGCTCCTTGGCCCGCAGCAGGGCGGCGTTGCGCACGCTCACGACGTCACCGGCTCCGACGTGCTCCACGCGCGCCCTGCCGGCGGACACCAGGGGGTGCTCCCGCAGGACGAGGGCCGACCCGTCCGGGTCGTTGTCGAGGACGAGGACCCTGGCCTCCGGCACCCGGGCCAGCTGGTCCACCATCACGTCCAGGAGCTCGCGCGCCCACTCCGTCCTGCGGAACGTCGGCACGGCCACGAGGACGAGGCCGCCCGCGTCGGCGAACCCGGGCCGCGGGCTAGGCACTGTGCCCGCTCGAGCGCACGAGGTGGGG